>NZ_JBDNJQ010000195.1:0-14208 GCF_051172895.1 Nostoc sp. CALU 1950
AGATTCTTCGAGAGTTTGGTAAAAATTATGTAATTAATTTTGTTTAGCTACTTATCGTTAACCATGTGGGTGAATTCAGCTGCACTGTAAAACTCTGGGATGGTGTGTACACCGTTGGGTTACAGCACCTCAAATCTTACAATTACCTGCCTGTGGAGTGTCAGCAGATGCAGGTGATTTGCGATCGCATCAATCGGGTGTATTCAAGTGGGCTGGAGGAATCGGTGCAGAAGTTTTTGGAGATGCTGGGGAAGCTGAATCGTGCTTATTTGACGGATTTAGAAGAGAAAGTGTTGAGTCTTCTGGAGTTGGAAATCATACCATAATGCAACAATACTGCAAGTGATTAATTTTGAGATTCAAGGGATTCTACAAAGTAGAATTTTGACTTGTGCATTTATACAGGTAGGGGTGAGATTTTGGTACTGATTATTAGGGAAAGAGCAACTCTCGAACAAGTGGAGTTAATGCTGCAAACCTTGCGAGTTTACATTAAAGTGGCAGTAGATATAGAAAGAGGGATTTTAGCTGGAGGAGGAGAGAAACACGCTTTCTGTGAAGCAGCATTGCTACGGTAGTAGACAGCGAGATATCTGGGGTGCGGATTGGACTCCCTTTAATCAATCAATCGCCTATGAATCGATTATTAACATACGTCCAAGCCAAAATAATCGCTCAATGGTAATTCAAGACCCAGCGATTCGAGAAGTGTTAAAAAAATAACTCAGAAGTTAATTGGTGGATATGAACCAGAAATTAGATGAAAAACAAGCACGGTTTCAAGGCGAAAATACATCACATCGCTTAGGGCACATAGCTTCCAATTTAGCTAGGCTTAGAACATTTTGTGACACTGCTTATAAAGAAGCTGTTGAAAGTGTGACAGATGAAACTATATGTTTTATTGAATGGACGGCAGCAGAAATTGAACCTGAATATGCTGAAGAACTGGTTAACATTCAAGTTCAACTCGCACGATGGAGATTAACTTTTAATAGTATTTGGTCTGATAGTAGCGAACGCAGAAATATATCCGAGCAAGCTAGTGCTTGGTCAGAACAAGTATTAGATATGTCAGGGTTGCTGTCCGAATCCATCTAAAATTTTATTTAAAGACTGTTGCCTTCACGTACATGAATACTGAAACACCCACCAATTCTCCAGAAATTTACTCAATTTTGAGTCAAACTCAACGCTTGCGAGTTAGTGATGGAGAGATTAAACCCGTTTTAGATGGTTGCTCAAATACTTCAAAGTTGCTCGTACTTATTTGGTCGCAGTTGGGAGATTTTGATAATTTAGAATACGCTTGGTGGCTGCGAAGAGAATTTGAAGAGATTGAAGCCAGAGGAATCACAATTCGTGCTATTGGAATTGGAGATCGCAATTCTGGGATCAAGTTTTGCGAATATACTGGCTTTCCTCAAGAATGGTTATTTGTGGATGCAAAGGCTGAAATTCACGAGCTTTTACGGCTTTATCGCGGCTTATCTATACAATTTCCTTTGCTATCAAGTTCACAAAAAGCTTGGCTTAATTTAATCTTAATGTGTGCAGGGATTCGTAGCCCTGGAACTCTCAAGGAAGTTTTTCGGGGTTACAAAGGTGATAAAAAAGCACCTCAATTAATTGCTGATGAGGAAGTTATCAAGGGTACACCAATACCCGCAATAAAAGGTTCGTTTTTCAAAGCGGCTGGAGGAAAAGGTTTTCAGCGCCCATTTGAATTAGCAACCCTGCGCCTGCGAAACATGACTGAAGTTTTGAGCAACTGGAATATTTATGTACCAGATTCATCTTATTTGACGCAACGGGGAGGAACTTTTCTATTTGATTCCCAAGGTCAATTAATTTACGAACATCGTGATCGCGGGATTCTTGGTTTTGCTGAAAATATGAGCAATCCCTTATCTTTTTTGTATAAGAGAACTCCACAGAATGATTGATCCTATGATCAGAGAAAGATAATTTCAGTGTACAGCCTACCTCATGTCTCCAAAATCTATCATTCAACTCACCGAGAACCTAAAATCTCTTTACATCAAAACAGCGAAAAAGCTCAAGGGAAGCGACCGACGATAATTCATGGCAGAAGTGGTCAAAGGTTTGGGAATTGGTGGACAGACTTTAGTAGAACGTGAGTTGGGATGGAATAGGCGCACTATCCGCTTCATGGATGCAGGAGTTGGAGAGTGGCAAGCCTTCCTAACGTCCAGCATCGCCGGATGTGCGAACAATTATTGATTATGGAATACGGCTAAGATGCACTTATTCTTGGCATTTCCAGTATGAAATAGGGGAAAATGTGAGCAATTGGAGCGCCTGCGTGGAGGAATCGGAGCAAATAATATGTCTAATCTAAATATTGCAAAAGGTAGTTGCCTGTGTGGAGCAGTAAGTCTTTCTACAACTAGCATGAGTAAAAGTGTGGGAGCGTGTCATTGTAGTATCTGCCGCAATTGGGGCGGAGGGCCTCTGTTAGCTGTTGACTGTAAAAGTGATGTCAGCTTGTCTGGTGAAGAAAATATTGGGGTTTATCAATCTTCAGAATGGGCAGAGCGTGGATTCTGCAAGAAGTGTGGTAGCCATCTTTTTTACAAATTGAAACAAAATAACCAGTATTTCATGCCTGTTGGACTATTCGAGAACTGTGAAGGTCTTGTTTTTGATCATCAGGTATTCATTGATGAAAAGCCCAAATATTATTGTTTTGCCAATGAAACTAAGAACCTGACAGGGGCCGAGGTCTTTGCACAGTTTGCAACTCCTGAATGACTCCTAAACAGTAGAGTTACTTTTTACCAGTTTGAGTTAGGTTAGGGCAATGAGCGCACTGCTTCATTCACTTTCGTGCGATGGCGTAACCGCTTTTTCCGGTGGCGTTCGTCGAACGCGAGTGCGTCTCGTAGAGAAGACGTGCCGAACGCGAGTGTGTTCCGCAGGAAAGGCATTGCCTCTCGAACGCGCATCTCTGAAAGAGAAGGTATCGCCCACGCCCACGCCCACCCTCATGACTGATACTAAAAGGGATTAGCTTCTGTCACAACTTCTGGCAGTGAAATAAATTCTGTTTCATCTGGTACAGTAGCAAAGTGGTTGTTTTGCCAATCGGCTTTAGCTTCCTCTATTCGCTCTGGTCGTCTAGAAACAAAATTCCACCATTTGTAGCGTGTACCCAATGGTTCACCACCAATAACAATACATCGAGCAGCAGCAGCAGCAGAAACCCTGATTTCATCGACTGGCTCTAAGATGGCGAGACGATATGGCTCTAGCGGTTGATTATTAATGCTCAATCCCTCTGTAACGCTGTATACTGCTCTCTCTGAATAATCAGTGGGGATAGTAAAGTGAGCATTGGCACACAGCACCACATCTAAGTAAAGAATAGGTGAGAAAACTTTGACAGGTGAGGTGTAGCCATCTGCAACTCCTGCAATGAGTTTGATGATGGCACCATTCTTTTCCCAGATAGGAAGAGTTTGGGCAGGATAGTGAGCAAAGCTTGGCTCGGTTTCTTCGTATTCCATAGGCAAGGCAACCCAGGTTTGAATGCCATGAATGGTAGCTTCATTTTGACGATCAATGTCAGGTGATCGCTCTGAATGTACAATCCCCTTTCCTGCCATCATCCAGTTCACAGCACCTGGTTGAATTTCCTGTACAGTACCTAAACTATCACGGTGCATCAAAGCACCATCAAACAAGTAAGTTACGGTGGCGAGATTGATATGCGGATGTGGTCGGACATCGATGCCTTTATTGGGTGGCAAAACAGACGGGCCAACATGATCAAAGAAGATAAACGGCCCAACCATTTGGCGATTAAAATATGGCAAGCTGCGACGGGCAACAAATCCTCCCAAATCTTTAACTTCAGGTTCAATAAGTTGAAATATTACCATACGTGAACAGGGGTGATTGGTAAATGCTGGAATCATTATAAGTAGATCCACCAGAAAAGTCAGAGAAAACTAAAATTGTTACATACTTATAAATTTTTTCTCCGATTTACTTACCTGGATTTGAGATGCACTTAATATTAAACTAACCTCTTTGAAAACCTTTCGCTGGTTGTTTTTGTCCTTTCCTTTTGGGTTTAGATTTATTCACTTCTGTAAGTGCTTCTTGAAATAAATTATGTAGATGTAAAGGAACACTAGCAATTTCCGGTAATTCTGGCTCCATAGGTTTACCATACTCTTGCAAAATTTTATCTAAATCATTACTTAGGCTAAACTCAGGACGTTGCAAGAAATCTTGCAAGACTTTTTCTAATTGAGTGGGATATTTTTGTGCTAACCGATACCAGATATAGGCATTAATATTTTTATCTTCCAAGTAGTAACGAATTAGTTTTGCTGCGCTTTCAATACTTTGCCAATCATCAGCTAATAATCTAGTTATGAATTTAGTATATGTTGGTAAAAACATCAATCCCCAACGTGGGTGAGAAATGGCTGTGAATTGTTCTGCTTTCTTGAGTTCAGCAGGTAAATCTACTTTAGGTGCAACCATTTTTTGCTTACTATTTTTCCCATCCAATATTTGAGAAACAGCGTTAGTATCAATCCCAAACTCTTTAGCAGTAGCGATAATTTCTTCTGTGCCAATACCAGCTTTTGCTACTATTTCATTCAAAGATTTGGAACTATAAAGTCCGACCGCTTTGAGATATTTATCAGCGATAATTTCTTGAAATTCAGTTATCTTTTTATTTAGTTGGTATCCTGGTAATGTAATTTCATCACTCCCAAAAAACTCAATAAACTGCTGATGATATTGCTCTACTGACTGCCATGCTTGTTCTATCAAGTCTGGAGCATCGCTGTAAAGATGACTTTTATAATTATCTTTAAAATTTCCAATGGCGACGGCGAGTTTTGGCTTACCGAGTTTACCCATAAATGTGTGAGAGCCAGAAAATATCCACTCATTATCAGTAAGAGGATAAATGCGTGTTAGTAAAATCTCTCCTGGCTTGAAACGAGATATGGCTGGCTGTTTTTCAGAACTGTTAGACTTGACAATGTAATTTTTAGCTGTCAAAACTATGTAATGTTTAGCTGTCAGCCAGTTCATGAGTTCTAAGCCATCAGGTAAAATCTGGGTGATAGTAAATAAACCAATAAAACTACGATGCCAGCTATTCAGTAGATTGCGATCGCTCTGTGACAAATCTGCATGACTGGCGATAAATAACTCTATAGGTGAACGATCGCCAATTTTCCCTTCTGTAATAAACCTGTCAATGATTACTTGTTGTTGGGTGCGATCGCCATTACCGCTAGGCATCTGTGCAGTTGCATAAATGTCGAGTGCTTGTGCTAGTTCGCCGTCAGCATCTAGGACAAAATCAACCAAGGCTTGTTTGAGTGTGTGCGATCTTTCTACTATGGCATCCACAAGCGAATCTTTCTACTCAACAATTGTAGCCTATAGCGTTTTTGAGGATTATCGCATCAGCCTTGAGAGATGCCTTAGTCGATAAGTTAGCAAGTCTTGACCCAATCCCTGGCGCATTAGAACAATTGCTGTGGCATTTTGGTCACAAGCAAGTGGCTGAAGTCACAGGTCGTAGCAAGCGAGTTTTGAAAGATGATTCAGGGCGTTTGTTCGTTGATTCACGGGGTAGTGGGGCGAATATTGCTGAGACTGCTGTGTTTATGCAGGGAGACAAACAAATCCTCATCTTCAGTGACGCTGGTGGGACAGGCAGAAGTTATCATGCTGACCTCAACGCTGTGAATCGGCGGCGGCGATCGCACACCTACTTGAAGCCGCCTGGAGAGCAGACAATGCGATTCAAGGACTTGGGCGATCGCACCGCACCAACCAAGCATCAGCACCCGTGTTCAGACCTGTTACCACTAACGTCATTGGTGAACGCCGCTTTATCTCAACTATTGCCCGAAGGCTGGATAGCTTGGGCGCTCTTACTCGTGGTCAACGGCAGACAGTTTTTTTAGTAAAGATCCAGTTTTAAGAAAGTCGCTAGTATGACACCTGATAAATCAAACAACAGTAGTGGAATTGAAGTCGATGGAATGTACTTTGAAACCTTAGTGTCAGAGCGAAAATATAATATTCCAATCTTTGAGGAAGAAACACCAATTAAATTTGGAGCAAGAATTACTAATAACTCATCAACCCCTTATCGATTTGAACTACCTCATTTTGTACCGGAAATCTTAAATCCACATGGGAAGCTTATGGAAATGAGTTTTCGTAGAAATGCAACCAGATTTGTAGAAGAGTCAGATATTCCTTTAATTATGTCCGGGGAAAGTTTAGAGTATTGGATGGATGTAAAATTCAAGTGGTATAACAAAAATTGTATTGAGCTTACAGGTTATGCTTTGTACGGAGGAATTTTGAGCTTTTACAACTTTAAGCCAACTAAATATCAGATTCGGATGAAATATGTGAATGATTTATCCACGCGAAAAGTTCGTTTATCCGCAGGCTTCACAGAACACGGTGATTTTTGGACTGGTCAAATTGCCACAAATTTTGTCAATTTTCGCCTGAGATAATTATAAAAAACAATATTTTGTCTCTAATTTCAGCGAATTTGTCATAATTTAATTATCAATTGTACGAAATTACACCAATTCTCTAAAATCCGGCAACACATTCAAACCCCGAAACCAAAACAATGTCTGACTTTCTTAATTACGAATTACGTTAGCGAGTATTCGTTCGCGCAGCGTCTCGTAGAGAGGATCATTACGAATTACGAAATGCATAATAGGACGAAATTATCGATTTAACTGAGGAAAATCTACAATTTATGAATAGCAAAACTAAATTATTGACTTTTGTCACAGTAACACTGGCAGTTTCTTCTTTGACTGTCAGCACAGTTGTAGCAAAGGCAAAACTAACCAACCAGTCAAAACTTTTTATCAATGGCATAGGCACCGTAAAAGTTGGCATGACTGTTACCCAAGCAGCAAAGGCTGCTGGTACTAAGCTAGTGGGCGATCCACCAAATAACAATTGCTACTATGTTAAGCCACAAAATGAACCCAAAAATCTTTCGTTCATGGTGACAAAAGGTCGCATTTCTAGAGTAGATATCCGGCAAAATACCCAGATTACTACCCTCAAAGGTGCAAAAATTGGCGACACTGAAGCACAAATCAAGTCCCTTTACCCAGGACAAATTGAAGTCACACCTCATAAATACGTCCAAGAGGGACATTACCTAACTTTCATCCCGAAAGATCGCACCGATCGCAACTATCGTGTAGTTTTTGAGACTGATGGTAAGCTTGTAACTCAGTTCAGAGCGGGTAAATTGCCGGAAGTTGAATATGTTGAGGGCTGTTCTTAAACCAATTCGCAATTCGCAATTACGTTTGCTGCCTATAGAGGCAGGGGAATTAAACCCCCAAACTTTGTTAATTTTTGAGGCTGGGCATTACCCAGCCTACTAGACATCTCTAAAAATGATGTAGAGACAATACCCTGCGGGAAGCCGCTCCGCGTCTACATGAATTGTCTCTACCAAGGATTTCCAGCAACGCAGAATTAATTTTTACCAGATGTCTATTGGTTTGGTACTTCTTCAGACTCTGCACTTGTGACATCGATCTGAAGGTTATCGAAATTAGCGATCGCTTGTTGTAGTTTATCCACAACTTGATCGACAGAAATACTACCTAAGTCTCCAGAGGCACGGGTACGGATACTCAAGGTGTTAGTTTCCACTTCCTTAGCTCCCACCACTGCCATTACGGGTATTTTTTCTTTCTCTGCATTGCGAATCTGTTTACCCAAGCGATCGCCACTGGTATCAACTTCTGCACGGATGCCTAACGCTCTCATCTTCGTCACCACTTCTTTAGCAAAGTCTAGCTGTGTATCACCCACAGGTAGTAATCTCGCTTGCACTGGCGCTAACCACAAAGGAAAATCGCCCGCATATTCTTCAATTAAGATCCCAATCAGCCGTTCCAGTGAACCAAAAGGCGCACGGTGAATCATCACTGGGCGTTTGCGAACACCATCTTCGGCAACGTACTCTAAATCAAAGCGTTCTGGCAAATTGTAATCTACCTGCACAGTTCCTAATTGCCACTCCCGATCTAGGGCATCACTAAAGATAAAGTCAAGTTTGGGCCCATAAAAAGCCGCTTCTCCAATCCCTTCAAAGTGTTCCATCCCCAAAGTTTCAACTGCACGGCGAATTGCACCTTCGGCTTTGTCCCAAACTTCATCGGAACCGATGTACTTATCACTAGCTGGATCGCGGAAACTGAGTCTAGCTTTAAAGTTTTTCAGTTGCAGACTATTGAACACCGACAAAATCAAATCCACCACACTGAGGAATTCACTATCTAGTTGTTCTGGGGTGACGAACAAGTGAGAATCATCCACTGTAAAACCTCGCACCCGCGTTAAACCGCCCAATTCCCCCGATTGTTCGTAACGGTAAACAGTACCAAATTCTGCCAAGCGCATCGGCAGTTCTCGATAAGAGCGTAACTCACTCTTATATATTTGGATGTGAAAAGGGCAGTTCATCGGCTTCATAACGAAGCCCTGTTCCTGTGCGGCAGCTTCTTCATTATCTGCCATTAAGGGGAACATATCTTCTTTATATTTTTGCCAATGTCCAGAGGTTTTAAATAAATCTACTCTGGCAATATGAGGCGTTACTACAGATAAATAACCCCGTTTTAACTGTTCTTGCTTGAGGAAGTCTTCTAAAGTACTCCGCAACAGAGTGCCTTTGGGTGTCCACAAAGGTAAACCCGGCCCTACCAGATCGGAAAATATAAATAATCCCAGTTCCTTACCAAGTTTCCGGTGATCTCGTCGCAGCGCTTCTTCTTTGCGTCGCTTATACTCAGCGAGTTGTTCAGGGCTTTCCCAGGCTGTGGCGTAGATGCGTTGTAGTTGGGCTTTGGTTTCATCCCCACGCCAATAAGCGCCAGCAACGCTTTCTAGTTCAATTGCTTTCGGGTTTAATTCACTGGTATTTTCCAGATGAGGCCCCGCACACAAATCCCACCATTCATTCCCCAGGTGGTAAATCGTAATTGGTTCGTTTTTGATATCTGCCAGAATTTCTAGCTTGTAAGGTTCCTTAATTTCCTGAATCCGGCGTTCGGCTTCTTCTCGGCTGACTTCTTCCCGAATTACCGCCAGTTTGCGATTGATAATCTTCACCATCTCTTTTTTGATGGCTTTGAGATCGTTTTCGCTAAATGGTTCTGGACTGTCGAAGTCATAGTAAAAACCATTTTCAATCCAAGGGCCGATTGTAACTTGTGCCTTGGGAAACAGCTTTTGTACTGCCATTGCCATAACATGGGAAGCAGTGTGGCGAATCTTTTTTAAGTTCTCCGATTCGCTGGTACGCGGTAAATAAATTTTTTCAACTTGTTCTGAGTGTTCTGACTGATTGGATGATTTTAGCGACATTGGCTGCTGAACTGTTGGCGAAGTGATTACAAAAGATTTATCTGAATCTGTAGGCTTATTCAACTATAACGACTTTGATTTTCGCCAATTCAGCTTATCAAAAAAGAATTCTAAATTCAGAATTAATTGGGGTCTGATTGGCGGATAAGGCAGTGTAAACCCGGATTTCTCATAAAGGGAGAGGCTACCGCAAACACCATCGGCATAGCAACGCTTAGAGGAAGTCCCGCGAGCATCTAAATTAAGGGATTCACTACTCCCGCTAAATACGCTTTCTCTTAGTGGTGATTTTAAGAGGCGGGTTTAAATTCCCCACTGTATTGATTCTGACTTCTGACTCCTGACTTCTGAATTCTTCTTCAATCACAACAGATAAAGATAAATTTTTGATTTGTTACATGAGTGTCAAATTCAGGATTCCCCGCGATCGCTAAATTAGCTGATGAATTGTAGCTCGGTGTCATATATACCTATAGACGCCTATCTAAAGGCACTGTACAATCCCGGTATCAAGACTATA
The DNA here is from genome assembly GCF_051172895.1 of Nostoc sp. CALU 1950. Classification (NCBI taxonomy): domain Bacteria; kingdom Bacillati; phylum Cyanobacteriota; class Cyanophyceae; order Nostocales; family Nostocaceae; genus Nostoc; species Nostoc sp. CALU 1950. Next base: position 9,956 of record NZ_JBDNJQ010000195.1, read on the forward strand.
TAATAAATTCTGTGTTCTTTGTTACATATTTTTCTATCCTCAAATTATGAGAGAAATCGAAAAAGTGTTAAGAAACGTAAATAACGTTAATATTAGTAAGCAAGTTTGAAATATGCCTCTCATTTATGCCAGACTCAAATTTACCAGGGACTGAGTTGCTAAAAACAGTTTTAGAGCCCCTGCTGGAAGATTTTCAGCATTGGTTTACGCGATCGCGCCATTTACTCGAAACTGAGCAACTATCATTTATGAGTCACCAAGAGCAATCTGACTTGCTCTTGCGAGTTAAGCAAGCGCAGGATGAACTAAATACGGCGAAGATGCTTTTTAATGCAACTGATAAACAAGTCGGGATTGATATGGCAACGTTAATGCCTTGGCATGAATTAGTCACAGAATGCTGGAATGTCGCAATGCGCTTTCGTCAAGGGCGTGAAGTCTAAGCAAGTGGGAGCATCTGCTAAATTTTGACAGACAACTTAGTAATGTCTAACCAAAAGCAGAGGAAGCGTCTATGCAAGATGGTAAATCAGTCATCAAAGAGATAGTAAAAAAATCTTAACAATTTCTTAACATTATTTGGATTAACAAAATAATGTATCCTATGCTACCGTAAGTGGAATAACGGTTGACAAATAGCTCCATATAAATGTAAGCGCACCAAGAGTGTGTCAAATACTCATCTTAACTGTGAGTCACAGTATCGGCGAACAAAGCGTTACAAAATAAACTTTTAAAAATTGCTGCTCTGGAGGAAAATCCAATGTTACATCTGCTTTACATTCTTGCTTTTACAATCCTTGCATTTATAGCTGTTGGCAACTTAATTCGTAACCTGATCATGTTCAGTTTTGATCGGGAGCGAACTTACCCGACGAATTCCTCACCAATGAATAATCAAGGCAGCTATGGTTATTATTCATCAAAAAAACAGTTTGCACCCCATCCAGAGTTATTAGATAGCGCAGGCAACTTGATTAAAGAGCCACTTTTGGTAATGCGCTCGATTAACGTTGAAGATGCGCGTCAACATCTTGATGCTCTTTACGAAGCATCCCCAGGACATAAAAGAGAAAATTCAGAGGAAGCATAAAACTTAGGAGTTAGGGTGTAAATTATTGTTGTTTTTGCATCCTTAACTCTTCCTTTAACAGAAATTTATTATAAGAAATATACCGAAAACCTCGAAGTTAACCATATTAATATCATGTCCGTATAATTAGTTGTGATTCCCACAGTCATTGCACCCCATTAATCCCCTCCCCGCAAACCTACGTGTACACACAAGTCTCAAGTAGTTGATGAATCCGGATTTTACCCCGTATGTATTGGTGAGGGAACAAGATTTTCCGGTTTCCCCCTAATGCATCGGGGGGATTAAGGGGGATAATTTTACTTGTGTATACACCGTAGCCTGCAAACGGGGAGGGGAGACAAAGCGTAGCTTTGGGAGGGTGGAGTTTTTCGGGTTTAATAAGTAATTAAGCGGACATGATATAAGTTCTAATAGAGAACAATAAGAGCCTATTTATAAAGTAAATATTAAGTAGGGTGTGTTACGGCTGTGTAGTAATTTGAGGGTTTGAGAAAGTCTAATTTAGCCGTGACGCACCTGGGGATATGGTGCATTACGCGCTGCTTTAACGTACCTTAAAATTTAAGGTTTACTTTATTATGGATTAAAAATACACTATAAAATTATTCAACACTGATGATATAAATTTAATTATGTCTTTTTTCGATCAGAAAAATCGATTTATCAGTAAGTTTAATCGCCGAGATTTAAGTGCTAGCCAGTTGAGTTGGCTAATTACATCTAGCATTTTTTTATTTCTAGGAACTACTGTTGGTGTGGCGCAAGTCAGAACAGCACATAAGTCAGGGTTCACACTGCAACTTTTACATACTTCTGACCAAGAAGCAGGTGTCCCAGCGCTGAAGGATGTGCCAAACTTTTCTGCGGTTTTGAATGCACTCAAAAATCAAGATGCTAATGGTGACGGCAAGTCTGATTATCCCAATACTTTAATCCTTTCATCTGGAGATGCTTATATTCCCAGTCCCTTCTTATTTGCCAGTGACACAGTGTTTGGTGGACAAGGGCGAGGAGATATTTTAATTTTAAATGCTCTTGGGTTTGGTGCGATCGCCTTTGGTAATCACGAATTTGACTTAGGTACGGGTGTTGTTGCCGACTTAATCCGCCCTCAAGAAGATTACCCAGGTACAAAATTTCCCTATCTCAGCACGAATCTAGACTTCAGCACTGATAAAGAACTGGCAAAATTAGTTACTGCCGATGGGCAAGAAGCAAGTAAAATCCCTAATAAAATTGCCCGTAGCACCATCATTACCGTCAATGGTGAAAAAATTGGTTTAGTTGGGGCGACAACTCCCACACTGCGGTCTATTTCTTCTCCCGGTGGTGTGACTGTCTTACCTAAAGAATTTAATGACCGTGATGCCGCAGACATCGCCGCCTTAGCTGCTGAAATTCAAACTTCTGTCGATACACTGCTAACAAAAAACCCAGAGATTAATAAAGTCATTCTGTTAGCACACATGCAACAAATTGCTATTGAGCAAAAGTTAGCAGAATTACTCAAGGGAGTAGATATTATTGTTGCTGGTGGTTCCAACACCTTACTAACCGACAAAACAGACCGTCTTCGAGTCGGTGATAAATCTGCTGGAACTTATCCAATCCTCAAAAAAGCAGCAGATGGTCATCCGATAGCCGTAGTTAATACCGATGGAAACTATCGCTATGTTGGTCGTTTAGTAGTTAACTTTGATGCCAATGGAGTGATTATTCCTAAAAGTATTGACTCTAAAATCAGCGGTGCTTATCCGACTGATTCCCCAGGTGTAGCAGCTGTAGGCGGGAAACCCGACGCCAAAATTGTCGCCATTACAGAAGCACTCAAAAAAGTAATTATTGCCCAAGATAGTCAGATTTTTGGGAAAACCAACGTTTTCCTCAACGGCTGGCGGGGTGATGTTCGCACCCAAGAAACCAATTTCGGGAATTTGACAGCCGAAGCTAATTTAGCGATCGCCAAACGATATGATCCTAAAACTGTCATTTCCATCAAAAATGGCGGTGGTATCCGTGACAATATCGGTATATATACCTTTCCCTCAGGTTCAACTCGCTCACAGGATGTTATCAAACTGCCACCCCAAGCAAATCCTGTAGCAGGTAAGAAAGAAAAAGAAATTTCCCAACTTGATATCATCAATGCTTTACGGTTCAACAATGGTTTGACTTTAGTTACTCTGAATGCAACAGAACTACTAGCAGTGATTGAACACAGCGTAGCGGCCATAGCACCAGGTGCTACCCCTGGCAGTTTTCCCCAAGTAGCGGGATTAGCCTTTAGCTTTGACCCAAACTTGCCAGCCGGGAAGCGTGTCAAATCCCTGGCAATCAAAGATAGAAAAGGCAAAATTATTGATGTAGTAGTTAAAAATGCCGAGTTAGTGGGTGACTCTAATCGGATTTTCCGCACTGTTACCCTCAACTTCCTAGCAGGTGGTGGTGATGGCTATCCTTTTCCCAAAAGAGAACGGGTTGATTTGACATCAAAAGATGCTGATAATAGCAAACGCACAGGTTTAGCTACCTTTGCTGCTGATGGTTCTGAGCAAGATGCATTAGCAGAATATCTGGCTGCTAACTTTAAGCAGATTCCATTTACTCAGAGGGATGTGCCACCCGCGGAAGATACTCGCATTCAAAATCTCAAATTGCGTAAAGATGTGGTGTTTTGAAAACCCTCTTTTACAAAGAAAGGCAGGAGGCTCAGTTGGAAGAAAACTTTAGTTCTGTGTCATTGCCCAGTCAAAAAAAAAGAAGTCGATATTTTCATAGCCGCCGTGGATGATTGAAGTTGACAAAATATACTTTTACGAGGGGAATATGTATTTTTTATCCCTCTCAAGAAATTTGCCGTTTGGAAATTGATGTTATACATTGGTTCTCAGGTTTTAATCAGAAATTTATTTACCAATGGAAACCCAACAGATCAGTTCAACAACAAAAGAAAATAGACCCACCAAGACGAAAAAACAGTCTTTTCCTGGCATGAATATTGGTACTCCTAAAATACCATTCCGCAAATGTAAGAAAACAGCACAACAGCATGAGTTACTCAGTGATTGGGAAGACGCGAGTTAATTTAGTACTGTAAGGTACAAAGACGCGATAAATCGCCGTCTCTACAAAAGACTGATTATTGTAGAGACGGCGA
>NZ_JBDNJQ010000196.1:0-14152 GCF_051172895.1 Nostoc sp. CALU 1950
AAATCGCCGTCTCTACAAAAGATTGATCCTTGTAGATACGGCGATTTATCGCGTATTTGGATCTAGAATTTTCATCAAAAAACCTTAACAGAACCGTATTGAGTGCTGAGTGCTTTATTTAGTATTAAACACGCTACATTTTTGTTTTTTAAATTTTAACTTGGAATAAATAGATGAAAATGCTTAAATTGCGAAAAATATGGTTGAAAATCACGTCACAATGGTATGCTCCAACCAATAAAAATTACTACTCATTGAAATGGCGATCGCGAAATTTACTATTACTATCAATTGTAGTGATTCTGTCCATTAGTATTAGTGCTACAGCTATCACTAGTTACAAGATTATAAAGGGGTTGTTGCTTAATAGTCTCAAGGAGCAAGCACTTTTAAAAACACAGCAAGGTCAGAATGATATTGATAACTGGTTAGCCATTCGCAAGACAGAAATTAAGACTTTGGCAAATTCTCCAGTAGTGCGATCGCTAGATTGGTCTGTGATGGAACCTTACTTGCAATCTGAGGTGAAGCGGCTACAAACGTTTTTGCTCATGTCGTTGAGCATACCAGATGGTGCATTAATTAACACTCAGGGGGGTCGTCTAAATGTTAAAGATCGAGAATTTTTTCAGCGGAGTATAGTAGGTGAGACGATAGCCGCCGATCCAATTATTGGCCGCACAAGCAATCAGTTACAGATTCAAATTAGTTCGCCGATTCCTGCCCAAACAGGCACAAAGCCAGCAGGTGTATTAATGGGAGGTATTCCAATTAACCGAGTAGTTGAAGTGATCAGCAATTTACATCAAGGTAAAGGTAGCTATGCCTTTGCGCTAAATTCTCAAGGAGTTCCCATCGCCCATCCCAATACGGAACTGATTGGCACACCCGAAAAAGCTGCTGAGAGTTTCCTCAACTCCCCCAATCCCAGGCTGGCTGAAATTGTTCAACAAATGGTAGCTAAACGCACAAATATTGAATCTGTTCAACTAGATGGTAAATGGAACTATATTGCTTATACTCCCCTAAAAGAAGCAAATTGGTCAGTGGCTTTAGTTGTGCCACAAGAAAATATTGAATCACCATTGCAGGCGTTGAACCTGTTAGCTACGGTTTTGGGAGGATTGCTACTGGTTGGGTTGATTAGTGCGTGGCGACAAGTGCAACTATATGAACAGATTCGCGATCGCGCCTTGGTTTCCAGCCAACAGGCTCACGAACTCAGCAAAACTTTGAAAGAATTGCAAAATACCCAAGCTCAACTCATCCACACCGAAAAAATGTCTAGCTTGGGACAAATGGTTGCTGGGGTGGCACACGAAATCAATAATCCTGCCAATTTTATTCATGCCAACCTCAACCATGCCAGTGAATACAGCGCAGGTATTCTTGATTTGCTCAAGCTTTATGAACAAACCTACCCAAATCCGACAGCCGAAATTAGCGATCGCGCCCAAGACCTTGATATTGAGTTTCTAGCAGAAGATTTACCCAAGTTAATGGCATCAATGCAAGTGGGAACCAAGCGTATTCGTGAAATTGTGCTGTCGCTGCGTAATTTCTCGCGCCTCGATGAAGCAGACATGAAATTTGTAGACATCCACGAAGGATTAGACAACGCTTTGATGATTCTGAATCATCGCCTAACAGCGACGCCTAATCAACCAAAAATTCAGATCATTAAGAAATACGGTGATTTGCCTCTAGTAGAATGCTACGCGGGGCAACTCAATCAGGTATTTATGAATGTTCTGGTAAATGCGATTGACGCACTGGAAGAAGCCAGCCAAAAACGAAGTTTTGAGGCTCTTGAAAATAACCCTAATCAAATTAAGCTCCAAACCCAAATTGACAAATCAAGTGATTGTGCGATCATTCAGATTTACGATAATGGGATTGGGATGTCACAGGATGTAAAACAACGGGTATTTGACCACATGTTTACCACTAAACCTGTGGGCAAAGGAATTGGATTAGGAATGGCGATCGCTTATCAAATTGTTGTAGACAAACACGCAGGAACTATTGAAGTTGATTCTACCCCAGGATGTGGGACAGAGTTTACCATCTGTATTCCTTTAATAAGTAAAAATTAAAAGTTACTGACAAAATTGAAACAGCCAAGAATTATATCAAAGATTGTTTTAGCTAATTTATACACTCATGATTAGAGGCGATATACTTTAATAAATTTGATTTTTAAATTTAATCTGCTTGTAATTTGTACACTTTAATTCAGGAAGCTCTCGGCAGATTATGATATAAATCTAAGGCTTTCTGAGAAAGGCGATCGCTCATGACTACCGAAAACAACCCAAGAGCCATTCTAGACTGGGAACACCCTACACCGCCTACAGATTTAATTTTTGATGATGGTGAACCCTTGGAATCAAATCGCCACCGTATTGCCATGAATGTGTTGATTCGGTCATTGCAGCAAGCTTGGGCTGATCGCAATGATTTCTTTGCTGGGGGCAATATGTTTATTTACTACAGCAGCACCCAAGTTCGTAACCGTGATTTCCGAGGCCCAGATTTATTTGCAGTGCTAAATGTTGACGGCAATAACTCAAGACAAGGCTGGGTAGTTTGGGAAGAAAACGGTCGTTATCCTGATGTAATCGTGGAATTAATGTCACCATCTACGGCAGCAATAGACAAGGGTATTAAGAAAAATCTTTACGAACAAACTTTCCGTACTTCAGATTATTTTGTCTATGACCCTTTTGATCCTAATTCTTTGCAGGGGTGGCATTTAGATGATAATCAGCAGTATCAGCCCTTAACACAAAATGAACGTGGGTGGCTATGGTGTAAGCGTTTAGGTTTATGGTTGGGGACGAGTGAGGGAACAATAGATAGAGAAACGGCGGTATGGTTGCGGTTTTACGATGTAGCTGGCAATTTGGTTTTGTTACCAGAGGAGGCTGCAATTGCACAAGCGGATGCAGCGGTTTCACAAGCACAATCTGCTGCTGCAAGAGAGGAAGCCGCAATTGCACAGGCGTCTCGTTTAGCGGCTAGATTAAGAGAATTAGGGGAAAATCCAGATATGTTGTGAGAAATTTTGGCTTTTTTGATGAATTTATCGAGTTGTTATAAATAAAAAACTGAGTGCGATCGCTATTAAGTCAAGCTGCAAAACTAAGGTTGAATCGGCACAAATTCATATTTATCAGTGCCAGGTATTTGTTGAACTTTGACTAAGAATATTTTATTGTTTATGCGATCGCCTGATTGTGAAAACTGAATTGTTCCTGTTGCACCATCAATGGAAAAACCGGGACTGTGCAGTACTTCTTGCAGTCCTTGACGAGTTTCGTTTCGCTGCAACCCTATAATAATTGCTTTAGTCGCATCATAAGACGTTGCCGTTCGCCAATTCACAGTTCCACCCCAGAGTCTTTTAGCCTTTTGCTCAAAGGGATTGTTAGGAAATGCTTGGGAATGCCAAGGTATAGCAATTATCATGCCTTTAATAGCTTCCCCGTCTTCTAATATGTCGTTCCTGAATAGAGTAGAACTACTAAATACTTCCAATTGCCCTTGATTAGTTCGCGCTACTGCTAAACCTTCCTTGATTCTTTCTATATAGATAGCTAATACCAAGGCATTAGCGCCATTGCGGATAGCTTGATCTGTGACTGATATAGGGTCAAAGTTGCTGGTAGAAATATTGCAATTTGTCGAATTTATCTGACCACCAGCTGCCTTGATTGCTTTAATAAACCTATCCTTAAACAATAAATTATCTAAAGATTGGGGATCAACACACATCAGAAAATTGGTTTTGCGGGCTATGTTGACAGCATAATTAGAAACGCTATCTGCTATCGAGTTAACACTAGGAGCAGTGCGGAAGATATAGTTACCAACATTAGAGAGATTAGGGGCATAGCTAGTGGGAGACATCATTACTAACCCGTCTTTTTGATAAACTGGAGCTGCGGAGAGAGAAGCATTGCTAGAATTATGTCCGACGACAGCCAAAATGCTGGCATCTTTGACAAACCGAGTGGCAAGTTGTACGGCTGTGCTTGGGTCATTATCATCATTAGCGATCGCTACCTTTAAAAGTTTGCTGTCAATACCACCCATACGATTCACTTCATCTTGAGCTTGAGCTACACCACGTAGCATCTCTTTAGCTACATCTGAATTTGTCCCAATGGGTACACTTACAGCAATTTTCAGAGGTTCACGTCTGCGAACAGCTTTAGCATTGTTCAAGTAAATCAATGCTTCTGGGTCGGTAGGATTTAGGTTCCGATAAGACTCAAATTTCTTAATAGCATTCTGACAATCACCATCGGCAAATGCTTCAACTCCAGCTTTTTTCTCTGGATGTGTATCTTGTATCAATAAAATCTCTTCACCTACACTAATTTTATCGCCTACAATATACTTTTCATCAACAGGACAAGATTTAAATACAGGTTGAGGACGAACTATAGCGACTAAAAGACCGCCAATAATTGTTCCAATAATTCCCACTCCTATATAATTCCAAATATTGCTAATTTTGGAAATTGAAATAGGTTTATATATTGGAGTTTTAGGAGTTTGTTGTTTGGCAATGATAGAAGCTTCAATTAGGGCGATTGATTCATCTGTTAGTCCTAATACTTGTTGAAAACGTTTCAAATCGGTGAGAGCTTTATCACTGAGAGGAAATTTGACTTCAATCTCTTTACATAAAACCTGCTCATATTGCTGCAATTTATGCTTATAAATTTTAATAGGCTCTAAAACTTGGGTTTCAATTTCATTAGCGTCATTCGTTGTTAGTTCTAGCTTATTTCTTAGTTCTTCTAATGCAGCACGACCTGTAAAAGAAATTTCACCGTTACCACCTTCTACCCAATACTCAACTTCTCGACGATATCTTAAATAACGATTATCAATAGGTGCTTTTCCAAGGTTGATTTTATAGCCTTCTTTGATGGCATAGATTTCCGGTTTCATTGCGGGAGAAACTTCTTGTACTTTCTTGCTGGCATACTCGTGCAATTCATCAACAGAAATCCAACCATCTTCGTCCCGGTCTGCTGCACCAGTTTCCAGTCCCTCAACTATATAACGGGTGTAAGTTGAAGTCTCTGCCCCTTGCTGTTCAAAAGAATATTGGGTGGAAGTTGAAGATGTGAGAACGGCTCGCCCTTCTCCACCCAATTGGTTTCTGATATCAACAAAACCATTATCTTTTGCTGACATTCCCTCAGCAAATGCGCCACTAAAGCAACAATCAAGAATTACTATCTCGCGCCTAGAGCGACTATTACTCATGACCTCATGCACAAAGCTACCTGGTACTGTTGTTGACTTAACTAAGGTTTTGCGAGTGTTACGAGCTGCAAAGTAAAGTTTACCGCTCTCATCTTTAATGCCATGACCAGAAAAAAATAGCAGCAAGAGGTCATCTTTTTGACGACCATCAAACAAGGTTTCGATAGCTACTGCCATCTGATGTTGTTGAGGATTTAGCAGCAGTGTTACGTCATCAAAGCCCCCAATTTCTGGGTGCAGCAAAACTCGCTGCATTGCCTCTACATTTTTTGTCGCTGCTGGCAATGGAGTAAGACCAGGCTCATACTCACTGACTCCTATTAGCAGTGCTACTTTCACCATCTTATTTATTCTTCCTTACTGCTGGAATTTCTTAGTTGCCTGCGATAAACTTTTGAGCTTGTTCGATGGCGGCGTTTAACTCTTCCTGACTGCTAGCTTTCACCTTGAGCTTCTTTCCGTTAGCCTCAACTTCCAACTCAATAGTTTTGTTGCCCAAGCGATCGCCCAAAAATCCCAGCAATTTCTTAAAATTGGCAAGGCTCACCTCTGCTTGCAATACACCCAACAAAAAACCGCCAACAGACTTGGCTCCTTCAGGTATTTCTGTAACTGCTACAAGTTCAGCACTTTCCACATCTAAGTCTTTGATTTCTCGCAGCAGATTCCGTGCTTCCCGTTCTTGTTCTTCTGCATCTAAGTCTGGATTAGCAAGAGCGATCGTCAGTTTGACGTTAGATTCAAAACTCATTTTGTACCCTTTTCGGTTTTTAAGCAGTTGACTGTCAACTATATTGCCGTAATTTCTCTATTGACATCATAGCTGCTATGTAAATTTCCTGAAACTTCTTCAAGATTTTTACAAAAACTCATAAAATTTCAGTAAAAATTACTAGAAATGTGGGTATTGTCCCTTCTCTAACTAGAAGCAGTAGTATAAAATAGCGACGCAAATTGCTAAAACCAAGTAGAAACGAAAAATAGTGTTACTGGCAATATTTCTGCACCTATCAACCAGCTAGTTTCACTCCGACCCAGCATCACTTGGACTGGTACAGTAGATAAATTGGGAAGCCTACACTGACCTGACGGTACAGTGTAGGTAACTTGAATCATTTAAAACAAGTCTAAATCGGTCACAGCACCAAGACTGCTAGAAGATACCAATTTGGCATATTTCGCTAACACGCCTTTAGTGTAACGGGGAGCCGGAGGTTGCCAGTTAGCACGACGACGAGCCAATTCTTCTTCAGATATATTCAGCTGCAATAAACGAGCGGGTGCATCAATAGTAATACTATCGCCTTCTTCTACAAGCGCGATCGCACCACCAACTGCGGCTTCTGGAGCAACATGACCAACCACCATGCCGTAAGTACCGCCAGAAAAGCGTCCGTCGGTAATTAATCCCACCGCATCACCCAAACCAGCACCAATAATTGCTGAGGTGGGAGCCAACATTTCTCGCATTCCAGGGCCGCCCTTAGGCCCTTCATAGCGGATGATTAGAATATCACCAGCTTGAATCTTACCCGCCAAAATTGCAGCTAAAGAGGCTTCTTCCGATTCAAATACCCGTGCGGGGCCGGTAATTACTGGTTTCTTCACCCCGGTAATTTTGGCGACAGCCCCTTCTGTTGCAAGATTACCTCTGAGGATGGCTAAATGTCCTTGAGCATACATCGGGTTATTCCAAGTCCGAATCACATCTTGATTGGCAGATGGTTCTTCTGGGATATCTGCTAATATCTCTGCAATTGTTTGGCCAGTGATAGTAATGCTATCCCCATGTAGTAAATCATGTGCAAGTAGCATTTTCATTACTTGGGGAATGCCACCAGCTTTGTGCAAATCTGTAGCTACATATTTACCGCTTGGTTTTAAATCACACAAAACGGGAACACGGGCGCGGATAGTTTCAAAGTCGTCTATGGTCAACTCTACATTAGCAGCGCGAGCGATCGCTAAAAAGTGCAGCACTGCATTGGTAGAACCACCGACTGCCATAATCACAGAGATGGCATTCTCTATAGATTTGCGGGTGATAATTTGACGAGGTAAGATTTGTTTACGAATGGCTTCGACTAAAACGAATGCTGATTTTTCCGTGCTGTCGGCTTTTTCGGCATCTTCCGCCGCCATTGTCGAGGAATAAGGCAAACTCATCCCCAGCGCTTCAAATGCTGAAGACATGGTGTTAGCTGTGAACATTCCCCCACAGGAACCAGCGCCAGGACAAGCGCGACTTTCGACTTCTAATAATTCCTTGTCGTCAATTTTTCCAGCACTGTATTGACCAACAGCTTCAAAAGAACTGACAACGGTTAAATCGCGTCCGTTGTAGTGACCAGGTTTAATTGTGCCACCGTAAACGAATATTGCAGGGATATTCATCCGAGCGATCGCCAGCATTGCTCCTGGCATATTTTTATCACAACCGCCGATCGCTAGTACGCCATCCATACTTTGGCCAGTACAGGCGGTTTCAATGGAATCAGCGATGACTTCCCGCGATACTAGGGAATATTTCATCCCTTCAGTTCCCATCGAAATCCCATCGCTAATGGTAATCGTGCCGAACATTTGCGGCATCGCCCCGGCGGTTTTAATTCCAACTTCTGCCCTTTGCGCCAGTAGATTTATCCCCATATTACAGGGAGTGATCGTACTGTAGCCGTTGGCAATACCGACAATGGCTTTATTGAAATCTTCATCTTTAAAACCAACTGCACGTAGCATAGCCCGATTAGGCGATCGCTGCACCCCTTGCGTGACAATTTGGCTTCTCAAATTCTCCGACATTTTTTTTCCTTCCCTGGCATCATCGCAACTATTGCGATTGTATTATCTGATTTTCTCATGCATACGCGGCGCGATCGAACATGAGCAAGCATTAACGTTAGTGATAAATACAACAATTATAAAAATACCCCTCCCCGATCAGGTGGGGTAGGGGTGTAAAAGCAAGTAGAGCTTTAGCGGGGTGGGTTTCTAGCGGGAATTAGGATGATTAATCTAACTTGATATTAGACCCCGGTTGTTCACTCATTAATTAAAGGATAATGTCGCTTGCTACTAGTCCTGGTGCTCCTGCGAGTTGAACCTCAAACTCGGCGGCAAAATCGAAATTGGTGTTAGCTTGAAGAATACCTCCTGAATAACGGACTTGACCGACTGCGGAGAATGCGCCAGCCCCAATGAAAGTGAAGGCTTGGTTGCCGCCAGCAATAGAGTTAGCATCAATGGTAGATAGATCGATTTGATCGCCTGCAAAGATACCGTTTCCAGCGAAGTCAGTGATCACATCCCGCGCTAAACCAGGTTGACTGTCAAAAAGTGAGTTGAAATCGAAAATATCGTTACCCAATCCTCCAGTTAGGCGATCGGTTCCACTACCGCCAACGATCGCATCGTTGCCTGATCCACCGTTAATGGTGTCGTTGCCCGATCCACCATTAATGGTATCGTTGCCACCATTGCCGTTAAGGACGTTATTGCCAGAGGAGCCAATAATTGTTTCACCGCCTTGGCTACCCTCAACATTCTCGAAGTTAAGGATGGTTTCAGTATTGCCATTAAGGACAGAGGTTAAGCCTGTTGCCAGGTTGATTGTCACCCCGGAACCGAAGGAGACACCTGAATAATCAATGGTGTCAACGCCAGTTCCACCATTATGGACATCAAAGGTTACAAAGTCGGTATCAATGATGCGATCGTTGCCACTGCCGCCGTTGGTTGAGTCTACCCCAGCACCGCCGTTAATGGTATCGTTGCCACCATTACCATTGAGAACGTTATTGCCAGAGGAGCCAATAATTGTTTCACCGCCTTGGCTACCCTCAGCATTCTCGAAGTTAAGGATGGTTTCAGTATTGCCATTAAGGACGGAGGTTAAGCCTGTTGCCAGGTTGATTGTCACCCCGGAAACGAAGGAGACACCGGAATAATCAATGGTATCAACACCAGTTCCACCATTATGGACATCAAAGGTTACAAAGTCGGTATCAATGATACGATCGTTGCCACTGCCGCCGTTGGTTGAGTCTACCCCAGCACCACCATTAATGGTATCGTTGCCACCATTGCCGTTGAGGACGTTATTGCCAGAGGAGCCAATAATTGTTTCACCGCCTTGGCTACCCTCAACATTCTCGAAGTTAAGGATGGTTTCAGTATTGCCATTAAGGACAGAGGTTAAGCCTGTTGCCAGGTTGATTGTCACCCCGGAACCGAAGGTGACACCGGAATAATCGATTGTGTCTACACCAGTTCCGCCATTATGAACATCGAAGTTCACAAAGTCGGTATCAATGATGCGATCGTTGCCACTGCCGCCATTGGTTGAGTCAGCACCAGCACCACCATTAATGGTATCGTTGCCACCACCACCAGATAATTGGTTATTTTGGTTGTCGCCAGTAATGCTGTCATTTGCATTTGTACCAATGACATTATCAAAGTTGACTACAGTAAATGGCAATGCTCCCAAAAAAGGAACGTTATTGGCAGTCAAACTTTGATTTTGCAGGTTAACGGTGATAGATACTCCAGGCAAAGATTGGGATGCATCTATGGTATTGTTGGCAACATTAGCATTAGCAATAATCTTTTCGACTTTAAAGAGTTGGTCTTGCCCCAATCCTACAGCTTTTTCAATGGTTCCAATACCTGACAAGGTAATTCTTTGACCTAGTTGACTGTAGTCGGCGGTATCAAAGCCATCTCCACCATTAATGTTGTCGTTACCTTGACTGCCTTTGAAGATGTCATTGCCTACGCCCCCATTGAGGCTATCATTGCCACTACCCCCATCGAGGCTATCATTGCCAGCACCCCCATTCAGTGTATCATTGCCAGCACCACCATTGAGGGTATCGTTGGTGCCAAGAGCGTTAAGAATGTCGTTACCGTTCAGTCCGTTGATGGTATCAGCAGCATCGGGGATTAAAAGACCTGGAAAAACAAAAACTGGATCGACGATACCGTTCAGGGCAGGGCGAAAGGCAAATGGTACACCGTTGAAGGTATTGTTGTCATTGAAATTGCTGCCGTTAATAGTTGCCATAATGAGTTTCTCTGATAGTTTTAGAGGGTAAAGGTAAAGAAATTATCTCGTCATTTCCTCGCTAGGAAAGGAGTAGGATAAATGAATAGACATTTGAATCAGACCTGACTTAAGCAGGTCTTTACCGTCAATTCTAAAGATTTGAGAAATACTGCATATATCGATGATGTTGGCATTAAAAATTGTGCCAGCAATCATGTTTTATCCTTGTGCCTGATGTCTTCATTTCCAAGACCAGGCTGCTAGGCAAGAAGCAGATTTACTCGGATGTAACTTTAGGTGTCTTTGATGTTTTTAATTTATATCGAAATCACAAGGTCGTGATAGTACCCCTCAGGGTACTTTGTTTTATTTATCAGAAAAACTTACTTATACCAATTCAATTAATGATTGCAACACATCCTTGGGTAAAGACGCGATGAATCGCGTCTCTACAAATGGTCTATTTGTCGCATTCTTTTTTGAAATTGGTATAAAACAACAGCTTTTGCGATCGCAAAAATATCAATACTTGTGATTGATTGCGTATATTAAAATACTTGCAATTTACATTAAAGATATATAGTGTTTCACTGTATTTGTTGTTACACAGCATCTCTATTAGACGAGTTAAGCTACTTGTCAATAGCAGTACTATTGCTTATAAATAAAATAAGCTTGTAATTTAAATTACATTTTAGATATGATGATGCACGTGTGACTTTTCTGAAAAAGCTTAACAAGTAACAAGTAAACTAAATTTTTCTCGGCGATTTTCCGTGAGATTATGGCTGGCTCAAGAAGTCGTTAATAGCGTGTAATAATTGATGGAAAGTGTAAGGCTTCCTTAAAAATATATTGACGCCGACGTTAGCGGCTTCAACCATCTGACTCTCAGTCACAGTGCCGCTGATACCCATAATCTTGACTTGTGGATTCATTTGTTGCATTATGTCAATGGCAGTCAACCCATCCATTGATGGCATCATCATATCCATCAACACCATACTGATTTGATTTTTATGCTGGGCGTACAATGAGATTGCCTCAATGCCGTTAATAGCTGTCAGAGTTTCGTAGTTGTGGTCTTCTAGCAAAGTTTTACTAATTTCTAGAATAGCGGCTTCATCATCTACAACTAAAATCAATTCTCCGTTGCCGTTGGGCAATTCCAATTTCTCTGCTTGCTGCTTTGTAGTTTTGTTTATGGCTGGTAAGTACACTTCAAATTGGGAACCTTTACCTACCTCACTAGACACTTTCACAAAACCATTGTGGTTTTTGACAATCCCAATCACAGTTGACAAACCTAAGCCAGTGCCTTTGCCTGGTTCTTTGGTTGTGAAAAAGGGTTCAAAAATTCGCTCCAAAATTAGTGGCGGAATCCCAAATCCTGTATCTGAAATAGTTATGACTATATATGGCCCCACCTGAGCATTTAGATTCATTTTGGCAAAGTTTTGATCGACGAATAAATTCTCCGCAGATATAGATAAAGTGCCACCCTTGGGCATGGCATCACGAGCGTTGACGCACAAATTCATTAACACCTGATGAATTTGAGTAGGATCTGCCAAGATAGTCCAGAGTTGATATCTAGGCAGATTATTGATAATTGCGATGGATTTGGGAAATGTGCTTTTGACAATTTGATTAATTTCTAATAGTAGATGTTCTATTTGTAAAGAAATACCACTGCCTTCAGACCTACGAGAAAAAGTCAGAATTTGTTTGACCAAATCCGCCGCACGTTTAGAGTTATGTTCGAGCAGCTTCAACAGTTGGTGATTAGGTGCATCTAGATTAGGAAGTTTGAGCGCTAACATTTCCGCCGAGGAGAGAATGGGCGTCAAAATATTGTTGAGGTCATGAGCAATACCACTTGCCAACGTGCCAAGGCTCTCTAAGCGTTGGGCACGGAGAAATTGGGCAAGGAGTTGTTTTTTCTCGGTGATGTCGGTGTCAACAGAGAGGATGGATTTGGGTTGGTCTGCTTCATCACGCATCAGTGTCCATCGGCTTTCCACAATAATTTCTTTGCCACACTTTGTTACTTTATGTAACTCACCTTGCCATAAGCCACTGTCAGTAACATTTGTTAAAGCCGCTTGCAATTGCTGTGAACTTTCTTTGCATATCAGTTCCTCCAGGTTCTTTCCCAAAGCTTCGTGAGCTTCCCAACCATACAGACGTTCTGCACCTTGATTCCAGAATAAGATTTGATTTTGGAAGTTTCGCACAACGATCGCATCAGAAGCAATATCTAATAAAGCTGCTTGTTCGCGAATTTTCTGTTCTGCCCACTTTCGCTCAATGGTTGTAGCTAATATGTTAGCGATCGCTTGCAAAAAGTGAATATCATTTTGGGTAAACTCCCGGTGTCTAGTTGTGTGTGCGCCTAAGACACCAAGAGGTTGTTTTTGTCCCTGAATGATGACGCTAATCCCACTAATTACCGAGTGGTTAATCAATAAAGGTGGCCCTTGAAATCGCGTTTCTTTGGCAAGATCACAAACAATTACTGGCTCATGGGAAAGTAGTGTATAGGAAGCCTGAGTCTGATTTCCTACACCTAATTCTAATTTAAAATTTCCCACTAGCCCTGACTGCCAACCGAATCCCGATCGCAACAATAAGCTGTTCTCATCCGGAAGCAGTTCTAAAACTTTACTGTACTCTACCTCAAGGCTTTGAGTAATCAGGATAACTGCTTCGTCCATTAATGCGGAAAGGTCTATATTCGCCAGAGCTAATTGACCCAGTTTAGCCACAGCTGCTTGCTGACGCACGCGTGCTCTTAAACCCGATTCCACCCGCTTGCGTTCAACCAGTTCAGTTTGTACCTGCTCGTACAGTTGAGATTGCTGGATGGCAATGCCTACCTGCATTGCCAATTGTTTGAGTAAATCGATTTCCCACGTCTGCCACTGGCGGGGTGCCGCACACTGATTAGCAACTAATAATCCCCACAATTTTTTTCCTTGTAAGATGGGGACTGCCAAGTTTGCCCTGACCTGAAACTGAGTAAGTAAATTGCAGTGGCATTCAGTCAGACCTGCTGTATAAATATCTGCGACAGCTTGAATGCGCCCCTGTCTGTACTCCTCACCGTGAGTTTCCATGAAATAACTGTCTTTGACTTGAGTATGCAGAGCCGAAATCCAATTTTCATCAACAGACTCCACCACCACCACTCCGGTGTAGTCTGGTTCAAACTGATACATGAACACTCGATCTACTTGTAAAAACTGACGTACTTCAGTGACGGTGGTATTGAGAACATTATCCAAATTCAAACTCTGGCGGATGCGCTGGGCAATTGCCATCACCAGTCGCTGCCATTGAATTTGCTGTTGTAATGCCTCCTCTGCTTGCTTACACTCTGTGAGGTGACATACTAAATTAAATTCATCATTGTTCATCTGTAATATGCTACTTGCGTAGGGAGTGAACAGGGAACAGGGAATAGGGAATAGGAAAGAAGGGAATAGATGTGTACTGAGTTTTATTTAAAAATCAAATAGGAATAAAATAGGAGTCCTGTCCTATATGGTTAAAACTAGAGGATCTAAATTTTACGGCGGTTGTTATTTTTATGGTTCTTCCTTAAGAGGTGCGCCGATTCAAGATATGTTTCCTTTATTGCAGCATAAATTATCATTTGTAACAACTTGTGGAAAGTGTATGTATGTTGAGTTAATGAGTGAAATAAGGTGTTCAATCTGGCTTTGACAGAGTTTTTTACCTGTTTAGAGATTGTTTGAAAAGCCGGGCGACTAGAAGTCGCGGCTACACAGACAAAACCCGCCTGCGCGGGTTAAA
>NZ_JBDNJQ010000197.1:0-14119 GCF_051172895.1 Nostoc sp. CALU 1950
ATTCGTGAAAAATTAGATCCCCGACTTCTCGAAGAAGTCGGGGATCTGGACATCGGGCATTTTCACAACTCATTTAGGATTGCTATAGTTTTGACCTCTCTCCTTTTAGGATAGAGGCTTTGAATCTTACTCCCCAACAAAGGGCTGGGGGTTAGGTCTGTATTCCATGCAATTGGGAACCGCTATATTCTTGAAAATTTGGATAGTTTTTGGGATTTCCTTCATTGATTGTTATGTGATTTACCAACTTTTACGAACATTTTGGAACTAAAGTTGGTAAATTATGGATTAGTTGAGCTAATTCTTCCCCAGACAACTATGCCATTGGATTTATCGCCTCTTTGGATATCACTCAAAACTTCATTACTTGCCACATTTATTACCTTCTTCTTGGGTATGGCTGCTGCCTACTGGATGCTGGGATATCGTGGCAAAGGTAAATCGTTGATTGAGGGTATCTTTATTGCGCCTCTGATTTTGCCTCCCACAGTTGTCGGTTTCTTGTTGCTGCTATTTTTTGGCAAAAATGGCCCTGTAGGGAAACTCATGCAGGCTTTTGATTTCACCATCGTCTTTACTTGGTATGGTGCAGCGATCGCAGCCACAGTAGTTTCTTTCCCTTTAATGTATAAAACTGCACTGGGAGCCTTTGAACAGATAGATGGTAATCTGCTGCGAGTAGCTAGAACCCTTGGTGCAACTGAAGCCACAATCTTTTGGCGCATCAGTTTCCCCTTAGCGCTACCCGGCATTGTAGCTGCCACAATGCTCGCTTTTGCCCGTGCTTTGGGAGAATTTGGTGCGACATTGATGCTGGCTGGTAACATTCCCGGACAAACACAGACAATCCCAATGGCGATTTATTTTGCTGTGGAAGCGGGAGCGATGAATGAAGCGTGGTTTTGGGCGATCGCTATTATGGTGATTTCCCTGTCTGGAATTATTGGGGTTAACTTCTGGCAAGAATTGAGGGAAAAGAGGAGGGGAGCAGGGAGCAGGGAGACGGGAACGGGGGGAGAAATTGTTTATACTCCGCACTCTAGCTTTGAATCTGGTGGATTATTTATTAACATTGAAAAAATACTTCCTAGCTTTCACTTAAAAGTTGCTTTCACTACTGATGAGCAACCTTTGGGATTATTGGGGGGTTCTGGAGCAGGTAAGAGCATGATTTTGCGCTGCCTTGCGGGGATAGAAACGCCCACAATCGGGCGCATAGTTTTAAATGACAGAGTTCTGTTTGACTCAGAAAAAGGAATTAATTTACCCAGCCGCGATCGCCGCATCGGTTTTTTAGTGCAAAATTATGCTCTCTTTCCGCACATGAGTGTGGCGCAAAATATTGCTTTCGGCTTGCCCAAAAACTTATCTGCTGGGAGTATTCGGGTGCAGGTAGAGGAGCAACTAATAGCGATGCAGTTGCAAGGATTAGGCGATCGCTATCCGCACCAACTCTCAGGGGGTCAACAACAACGGGTAGCCTTGGCAAGAGCATTAGCAAGTCAACCGGAAGCGCTGCTTTTAGATGAGCCGTTTTCGGCACTTGATACCCATTTACGTAGTCAATTAGAGCAGCAAATGACAGAAACTCTAGCTGGCTACCAAGGTGTGACTCTATTTGTCACCCATAATATGGAAGAAGCTTATCGAATTTGCCCGAATCTGTTGGTATTGGAGCATGGTAGAGCCGTTCACTATGGCAGCAAACATGATATTTTTCAGCATCCTACTACCGTTAGTGTTGCCCAACTAACTGGATGCAAAAACTTCTCCCGTGCTGTTCTCCAGTCATCGCAACAGGTGGAAGCGACTGATTGGGGTTGTACTCTTCAAGTAATTGAACCAATCAAGAGCGAATTATCCCACGTCGGCATTCGTGCCCATCAATTCATTTTTACCAACGACTCATCACAGGAAAACACCTTTCCCTGCTGGGTAGTACGAACCAGTGAAACGCCTCATCGAATGACGTTGTTTCTTAAACTACATTCGGCTGGCAAGAATTCTCAAGATTACCATCTGCAAGCTGAAGTCTTTAAAGAAAAATGGGCGACTATAAAAGACCAGCCTTTTCCTTGGTATGTGCGTTTAGATCCTCTGCGCTTGATTTTGATGGAGTGAACGCAGAGATATATGGGACGCGGGAAATTTTTAAAGAATATTACTTCAAGCGCCCAGACCCAAAGAGTCTGAGCGCTTGAATATTAGGTTGCAGAGAAACTTCTGCTAGTTAGAGGAATTAAGCAGGCATCATGTGCATACTTCTGCAAGACTCTGCACACTTGCGGCAAGCAGCAGCACATTCCATCATTTTTGGGTCATCGCTCATCATCTCACAGGCCATTGCAGTGCGATCGCACATTTCGGCACAAAGCATACAAGTGCGTTCCATGAACTCAGAACCGCTCATCATCATATTCATGCACATCATGCACATTTCAGAGCAATCGCGCATCATGCTCATCATGCTCATCATGCTTTTGTCCATCTGCTTACCACCTTTGCTCATGCAGTAAGTCATGGTTTCCATGCACATTTTGTGACAGTCCATACAAGCATCCATACAGGCTTGCATTTCGGTAGTCATGGTTTCAGTCATCATCATCATCATCATAGGAAATACCTCTTGATTTTTTGATGCATTAAATATTGTCCTTTCAAGGACTACTCATAACATTAGTCTTATCCTTTTAAAGAGTCAATGGGGTTTTTAATTCAGAATTTCTAAGCCTACTATCCCGATATAATTACCGGGAAATCAAATTGAATCTACACTAGTTTGGTGTTGTTTTTTTGAGTATTGCTATGCATTAAGGATTAGAAACACCCATTTCAAAGTGTGGTTTTCTTAAGTAAGTCAACTTTCCATTGGGGATCAAAAGTTATAGTTAAATCTGGATCAAAAATAATGTCATTTTTTTTAACAAACGCCTAAACAAAGCATTTGTAAATTTATATTAAACCAGGGTTTATTAACTTATGCTAACTGGAAGATAGGCACACTTAAAAATTCGTAATTCCTAATAGGATTTTAGACCCTACATAAAACAAAGTTACCTCTGAGGGTAGGGGTAACAAACCCTATACTTAATTAAGAGAAATCAAGCTTACAACGCGGAATAAAAATCGGTTTTCTCCATACCCCATGCCCAATACCAATTTTCAAGCTAGAGCATTTTCTAAATCAGCTTGCAAATCTTGCTGATGTTCAATTCCTACCGAAAGACGGACTAAATTATCCTTGATTCCCCGCTGAAGTCGTTCTGCTTCTGGTAGAGAACCGTGAGTCATTTTCGTAGGATAGCAAAGTAGTGATTCCACACCACCCAAACTTTCAGCCAGCAAAAATAACTTGAGTCGGGAAGCGAATCTTTCAACCTCAGCAAAACCGCCTTTTAATTCCAAACTAATCATCCCCCCAAAGCCAGACATTTGCTCTTTTGCTAATTTATGTTGTTCATGACTGGATAACCCTGGATAATAAATACGCTCAATTTTGGGATGCTTTTCTAAAAATTCAGCTAAAAATAAAGCGTTTTTTTCATGTTCTCGCATTCTCACAGCCAGAGTTTTAATTCCTCGCAGCACCAACCAGCTATCAAAAGGACTAGGAATCGCCCCGATCGCATTTTGATAAAACTTCAGTTCGGTGTATAGTTGCTCGTTAGATGTGATAACTGCGCCACCAATAATATCGCTGTGTCCGCCTAGATATTTGGTAGTGCTATGAACCACAATGTCAGCACCTAAATCTAACGGCGTTTGAAAATAAGGACTAGCAAAAGTATTATCAACTACTAAGATGATATTATTTCTACGGGCAATATTTGCTAGTGTGGCAATATCAATAATTTTTAACAGAGGGTTAGTAGGGGTTTCAATCCAAATCAGCTTCGTGTTTGGTTGAATGGCAGTTTCAAAATCAGCGATGTTATCAATATCTACATAGCAAGTTGTAACACCCCAATTTTTTACAACTTTTTCTAGCAAACGATAAGTTCCACCATACAAATCATCACCAGCAACAATGTGATCGCCATTTTTGAGTAGACTTAATACTGTGGTAGTTGCAGCCAAGCCAGAGGCAAATGCCAAACCAAATTTTCCATTTTCAATAGAAGCTAAAGCCTCTTCTAAAGCTGTGCGGGTGGGGTTTCCCGTGCGAGAATACTCATATCCTTTATGTTTACCGATGGATTCTTGTTCATAAGTAGAAGTCAAATAAATGGGGACAATAACAGCACCTGTTTGTGGGTCTGATTGCTGACCTTCATGAATTGCTCTAGTCTCAAATTCCATAATTTCTCCTTGATTATTCTTGGTTTTGACTAATCCAATATCTGATTAAATCGGCTCTGGTAATTAAGCCAATAGGAACATCATGCCGCTTAATAATAATCCCGGTGCTTCCTGATAACAGCACTCGATAAGCTTCAGAAATATCTACTTCTTCATCGAGAATCGGTAGGGGTTTCCCCATAACTGCGGAAACTTCCTGGTTAGAAAAGTTGATGCCATCATGGAGAAATTTCATTAAAGAGGCTTCATTGACGCTTCCTACTACATGCTTATTATCAATCACAGGTAGCTGTGAAATATTCAGCTTTTGTAGGTAGTTTGTGGCTTGATTCAAGGTATCACGGGGACTGACAGCAACTAGAGAAGGAAAATCTTTTTTTTGAGCAAGAATTTCACCAACTTTGATACTTTTTACTGTTGTACCTTCCCAAAAACCATTTTCCTGCATCCAGGCATCGGAGTAGATTTTATTAATGTAGTTTCTTCCCGTATCTGGTAATAGGGTTACAATATACTTCGGCTCTGTTAATCTGGCTGCATACTTGAGCGCTGCGGCTACTGCTGTACCACAAGAACCTCCTACTAATAAACCTTCTTCTCGTGCTAAACGACGAGCCATATTAAAAGATTCTTTATCGCTAACCCGAACCATTTCATCAACTAATTGACGATTAAATGTCTTGGGAATAAAGTCTTCACCAATTCCCTCAACTTTGTAAGATTTTGGGGTGTCGCCAGAAAGAATTGAACCCTCTGGATCTGCACCAACAATTACTATATTTGGATTTTGCTCTTTCAGATATTTGGCAACTCCTGAAATTGTACCACCTGTGCCCATACCTGCAACGAAAACATCAATTTTACCATTACTATCTGACCAGATTTCTGGGCCTGTAGTTAAGTAATGTGCTAAAGGATTATTCGGATTTTCAAATTGATTTGGTCTATAGGCTCCCGGTATTTCTTTGGCGAGTCTTTCCGCTACACCGTTATAACTTTCTGGCGAGTCAGGCGGTACAGATGTGGGAGTAACAACTACTTCAGCACCGTAAGCTTTGAGTAGATTGATTTTATCCTGGCTCATTTTATCAGGCATGACGAAAATACAGCGATACTTTTTTACTGCTGCAATTAATGCTAGTCCCACACCAGTATTACCTGCGGTGGCTTCAATAATTGTGCCGCCTGGTTGCAGTTGACCTGTTTTTTCTGCGGCTTCAATCATCGTGAGGGCAATTCTATCTTTGGTACTCCCGCCAGGATTGAGATATTCTACTTTGGCATAAATACTTGAGTGAATGTCTTCGGTAATTTTGTTTAGTCTGACTAATGGAGTTCTACCAATTGCTTGTAAAATGTTTTCGTAAGTAGCCATATAGCAGTCCTAAATTATTTTTAAAACCATTTATTTCTTCTCTTCATGTTCTACTCTTTGGGAAGATAAGAGAATAAATGAATGTTAAGATGTTGGTTGTAGAGTTGATTGCAATTTGAGTAAGCGATCGCTAGCTATTTTTAATGTCTCAAGTCTTTTGCTAAAACAAAATCTGATCAATGAATGTCCCTTTTCTGGTTGGCTGAAAAAGCTGGAACTGGGAACTACGGCCATTTACGAATCGCTCCTGTCAATTCGGGGTTTGCCAAAATGTAGCCTGATATTTTTTGGCGCATAATCTTACTCACCCCTATACCTCCGTATTGCAGTTATGCGGAAATTTCTGTAAATCCAATATAAACCATAATATTGATAGATTTATCGTAGTATACTCAAATTCCAGATCCAGAGGGAAAGAGCCGGAGTAGGGGAGCAGGGAGCAGGGGGAGAATAAAAAATTATCTCTTTCTCCTCTGCTCCTAGCTTTGTGCCCCTCTGCCTCTTTTCAATGCCCAATGCCCAATGCCCTTAATATATCTATATACTGAATTATTGAGATTAATAGTCAATTATTGAAGGTACTGATCCAGAATCATCATGAAATCTTTGCACCGTCCCGATCTGTATAGCTGGTCTAATTTCAATCCGGCAAGAAATATTGATTTCAATGGGATTGCCTGGATTCGCCCAGATGGCAACATCTTGATTGACCCAGTAGCCCTATCAAACCATGATTGGAATCATCTGAAATCCCTCGGTGGTGTGGTTTGGATTGTGCTGACAAATTCTGAGCATGTCAGGGCAAGTAAAGAAATTGCCGATCAAACATACGCTAAGATAGCCGGCCCTCTGGCAGAAAAAGACAATTTTCCTATACATTGCGATCGCTGGCTGTCTGATGGTGAAGAATTTGTCCCAGGACTGGAGGTGATTGAACTCCACGGTTCTAAAACTCCCGGTGAATTGGCTCTGTTGCTGGAGGAGACAACTTTAATTACAGGGGATTTAGTCCGGGCACGCAAAGCAGGGAGCTTAACGATTTTACCAGATGACAAGCTGCTGAATCGAGAAGAGGCTGTTGCTTCTGTGCAGAGGTTGGCTCAACTGAGTCGGGTAGAAGCAGTGCTGGTGGGCGATGGTTGGCCAGTTTTCCGCGATGGACGCGATCGCTTGCAAGAACTTGCAGCAACGCTGTAAATGGGTGAGGGCGATTGGTCATATAAAAGACCTCTCCCTGGTTTTACTAAGCAAAACCTGTCCCTCTCCGAGTCGGAGAGGGACAGACTTGAACTAAAGTTCAAGGCAGGGAGAGGTCTGGCAAAATAACGTTGTTCTAAGTGCTGATGACACTATCGATAATTTGTTATCAATATATTGACAGTTAATAACTTGACCGACTAGCTAAATCAAGAGGGGAAGGATGAACAGTCGCCGCGTTGTCATTGTTGGCGCTGGATTCGGTGGGTTGCAAGCTGCCCAATCTTTAGCTAATTCTGGTGCAGATGTATTATTAATTGATCGCAACAACTATCACACCTTTGTACCGTTGTTGTATCAAGTTGCCACGGGTCAATTGGAACCTGAGTACATTGCTTACCCTATCCGCACGATATTACGGCGATTCTCTTTCCGGCGAAATAAGTCTAAGGTTCAGTTTTTGATGGCTGAAGTTGAGCAAATTGATTTTTCAGGGCAAACTGTTGAAACAGATAGTTGTTCAATCACCTATGACTTTCTTGTACTTGCAACTGGAAGCCAAACCCAGTTTTTAGAAGTTCCTGGAGCTTTAGAATATGCTTTCTCAATGAGAACATTAGAAGAAGCAATAGCAATCCGAAATCAAATTTTCTCTTGTTTTGAGGGAGCTATCCAGGAATCTGATTCATCACGACGCCAACAACTGCTGACATTTACCATCGTCGGTGGTGGGGCGACGGGTGTTGAGGTTGCAGGTGCTTTCATTGAAATGCTTCGAGGCCACTTACGTCGAGATTATCCGACACTTTTTCAGCAAGTGAGGTTGATTCTCGTCCAATCTGGCGATCGCTTATTGGCTGATTTGCCAAAGAAGTTGGGAGCTTACACCTACAAACGATTACATCAGCTAGGAGTGGAAGTTTATCTGCAAACAAAAGTGACTAGAGTGACTTTTGAATCTTTACATCTGCAAAACGATGAGGTAATTCCAACTGCAAC
This sequence comes from Nostoc sp. CALU 1950, assembly GCF_051172895.1. NCBI lineage: Bacteria > Bacillati > Cyanobacteriota > Cyanophyceae > Nostocales > Nostocaceae > Nostoc > Nostoc sp. CALU 1950. The sequence continues at coordinate 7,871 of NZ_JBDNJQ010000197.1, forward strand.
CGTCATTTGGACTGCGGGGTTAGAGGCGAATTATCCGACAACATCTGAGGAAGTATCTTCAGCAAAGAAGGGAAAGTTACTTGTCCATCCCACCCTACAATTGCTAGAGCAACCCAATATTTATGCCATTGGGGATCTAGCATATATGGAACAGAACGGTAAACCATTAACTGGGGTTGCACCAGAAGCACTTCAGCAGGGTGTTGCTGTAGCTCGAAATATTCAGCGGCAATTTCAAGGTAAATCACCAGAGCCTTTTAGCTATTTCAACAAGGGAAGATTAGCAATTATTGGCTGTTATTCAGGTGTGGGAAAAATTGGTGCATTTGCCTTTACAGGATGCTTGGCTTGGCTGATGTGGCTAGGAGTTCATTTAGTATATCTTCCTGGCTATCGTAGTCGTTTGCTAGTATTACTTACTTGGCTTCACACTTACTTATTCAGCGATCGCTCAGTTCGCTTAATTCTGTCTATGAAAGAACGTTAGTTCTCAAAACCCCTAAGTGCTTCCCAATTTCTGCAATTGAAATCAATTACAGTTGGCGTACCATAGTTGGAGTTCAGGCAATGAATGAAAATAGAAATTACATTAGTCTCAAATCAAAGGATGTTGCCATAGCCTATTTATTGCTGCGAATTCTCATCGGTGTGAATTACTTTAATCACGGATTCACTCGCATTTTTAACATCCCTGGATTCGCTGAAGATACTGTCAAACAACTAGCAAATTCTTATTTCCCAGAATTTCTGGTGAGAATCAATTCTTACCTAGTGCCCCCTGTAGAGTTAATTGTAGGCGTGTTAATCACACTTGGGTTAGCAACCAGAAGTGCTTTAATTGTCACCTTTGCCTTGATGATCATTCTGAAATTGGGGGTGACATCAATACAAAACTGGAGTGCAGCTACTTCCATGCTTTCTTACGGGATTGTGCTGTTTATTTTGCTTGCAGGTAGCAGCTTTAATATTTACTCCCTTGATCACTGGAGAAGAAAGAAACAAAACCTTGCAGACTCAGGAGCGGATCGTCAACAAGGTAGGGTCAACTTTTTTAGGAATAACTTTTGGGTAAAACATCGGCGACAGAATCGTTTACCCAATCATAGTAATTTCAGATAAATAAATACTAGTAAATCAGTGGGGTAGCGCAGCTAGCTGTGCTACCCCACTAGTAAATTGTGGTTGAAATAGATGCAAAGGCTTTCAGAAGAAAATCAAACAACACCGTATGATGGTAGTTAGTAGCATTTATGTCTGATACTTTCTTTTTTGCCTTAAAAGAATATCAGGTAAGCCACCTCCTGATTCCATAACGGCAGAATGTGGAAGCTTTCACTGATTAACCTAGTTGGAGAACACTGATGTCGAAGGAAAGAAAAAGTAATAAAGAAGTTAAAAAACCTAAAAAAGATCCCAAAGACAAAAAGGAGAAACCAGACACAAACAAATAGGACAATTTAGGTTAGTAGGTGTGATGTCTACGAGAGACTACACCTACGCAACTTATCAAGCAGGAGTAAATTTCAGCGAAACACCGTTCATACAGTAGCGCTTACCAGTGGGTGCAGGGCCATCATCAAAAACATGGCCTAGATGACCACCACAACGACTACAATGCACTTCAGTTCTGCTCATAAACAACGACCTATCTACAGTAGTAGCGATCGCACCTTCAATCGGGTTGAAAAAGCTAGGCCAGCCAGTACCACTATTAAATTTGGTATCAGATGTAAACAGTGGTTGTTCACATGCAGCACAATAATAAGTCCCATTGTCGTATTCCTTATCCAATGGGCTAGTGTGAGCGCGTTCAGTCCCATGTTTACGCAATACGTTAAACTGTTCTGGCGTTAAAATCGTCCGCCACTCTTCTTCAGGTTTAGTAATTTCAAATCCACTCTTAGAAGTTGTCATCGCTTCTGACCCCCAATTGATATACCTTGATAACAATGCTGTGCCGACTATGACTGCACTAGCCTGTAAAAAATACCGTTTGTCCATATATCTATTATTTTCTATTTTCCGGTTCACTGGCCAATCAACTCCAGTACGGAATTCCCTACATAAATGACTATAGTTAGCGATCGCCCTGAATTAGCCCTGATAAACTCATTAAAATTAGCTAAGAAACAACAAAATATTGTCCAATCGAGTTGCGGAACTTTTATTTCCCCATCTGCCTTTAGAGAATCTACCCGTAGTGGAGAAGCAACACGTCTTGAGTCCATTTGGCGAGATTGTGGCAAATGAAGATTTTCCTCAGCAACACAAACAGAAAGCTACATCCATATCCTAGTAAAGTTTAGGGTATTGGGAAGTGGGCATTAGGCATTGAAAATTCTTCTCTAGTCCTTAATCCCCATGCCCCTCAAGAGTGCTGAGTCAGGAGTGCTGTTAGCGGTAGCGGGGCGTTTAGCCCGTGCTGAGTGAGGAATCTCACTTTTTACTCAGAACTCAGAACTCGGAACTCGGAACTGTTTTGCCCCATGCCCATTAATAGGAGTTTAATTGAATGGCAAATATTTTAGCGATCGCAGGTAGTCCAACCCATCCATCTAGAACCTATGGTTTGGTCGAATACACTGCCAAACTTTTACAACAAGAAGGCTTGCATGTAGACATTATTTCAGTTCGGGATTTACCTGCTGAAGATTTAGTTTTTGGACGATACGACAGCCCTGCTTTGGAACAGCCAAAAGCTTTATTAGCAAAGGCAGATGGTGTGATTATTGCCACTCCAATTTACAAAGCTGCTTATACAGGAGTGTTAAAAACATTTCTAGATTTGCTGCCACAAAAATCATTGACAGGTAAACCCGTGTTACCAATTGCTTTGGGTGGAACGATCGCTCATTTATTGGCAATTGAATATGCTCTGAAACCCGTCTTATCTGAATTAGGAGCGCGGCATATTCTAGCTACAGTTTATGCAGTAGACAAACAAATTCAACGACAAACTGATAATAGCGTCCTGTTAGATGAGGAAATTGACCAAAGACTCAAAGACGTTCTCAAGGAATTTGTTAAAGCTGTAGAATATGATGCCGCTGCGCCTCAAGAATTGGTTCATGCCAATTAAATAATCAAGTTTATACCTCCGTTTGCTTGTAGCAGAGGGGTAATTTTTACCCATCTGTTACTTTTTTTTAAAAGTTAATCATAACAATATAAATTTATTCCCAATAATTACACTTTTATAGCAATATTCATAAGCGTTAAAATTGCAGACTGCGGTAAAAAGTTTATTGGAAATGAGTAGCGATCGCTTGAAAAAGAACCCTGCTTTTATTTGGTTAGCTGCGATCGCTCCCTAAATTGAAGCCACCGTGTAATGGTAATACGCTTTTTTGGTCAGGTTAGCCAGTAAATTAGAAGTAGGGCGTAAAAAAATAAACTCAATGAAAGCGATGTCTAACGACAGGCCGCAAGGCGTCTGCGCTTCTGAACTTGCATCTATCGTCGGTGAAGAAAATGCTATTTGTCTTTGGGAAAATATTGAACTCGGTCAGCAAAAAGGTATTCAACAGGCTATAGCTTCTGGAAAGCTTCCCAGTTGTATCGTCTATCCCCGCAGCCAAGAACAGCTAGCCGCAGTCATTGCCACTGCTTACACAAACAACTGGCGCATTCTCCCCTGTGGTAGTGGCAGTAAACTTAGCTGGGGTGGTTTAGTTAAAGGCGTTGATGTTGTAGTTAGTACAGAACGCATCAACAAACTGATTGAACACGCCGTTGGCGATTTAACTGTCACTGTAGAAGCTGGGATGAAGTTCTCCGATTTGCAAGCACTTTTGGCAAAATCGCGGCAATTTCTTGCCCTTGACCCCACAGCACCAGAGTCGGCAACTATTGGCGGTATTGTTGCCACAGGTGATACAGGTTCTCTACGGCAACGCTATGGTAGTGTGCGCGACCAATTACTAGGTATTACCTTTGTCCGTGCTGATGGGCAAATTGCCAAAGCTGGGGGAAGAGTAGTCAAAAATGTTGCCGGATATGACTTGATGAAGTTGCTTACGGGGTCTTATGGCACATTAGGCTTTATTAGTCAACTAACTTTTCGTCTGTATCCGCTAGCAGAAGCATCGGGAACAGTGGTACTAACTGGGAAAGCTGAGGCTGTATCCCAAGCGGCTGATATCCTTCGAGGTTCGGCGTTAACACCAGTTCAAGCTGATTTGCTATCAACTAAATTGGTATCTAGTTTAGGTTTGGGTCAAGGATTGGGATTAATTGCCCGCTTTCAAAGTATTAGTGAGAGTGTTAAAGAACAGTCAAACCGAGTTTTGGAAGTAGGGCAAAAGTTAGGTTTAAATGGGGCAATTTTTGCAGATGGTGATGAAGCTAATCTATGGCAGAGATTGCAAGAACGAATACATACTACTGCTACAGAATCTCTAATTACCTGCAAAATAGGAGTGTTGCCTACTGCTGCTGTAGAGATTTTGAATCAGGTGGAGTGGGGTTTAATTCATATTAGTAGTGGTTTAGGTTTGTTACAATTAGAGAGTAAAAATCAGGTTTTGAAAATCCGCGACGAGTTATACTCTGCTGGAAGCGATCGCACTCAAGACTCTAGAGGTTTTTTAACAATTTTGTCAGCACCAATGGCGGTTAAAGAACAAATAGATGTTTGGGGTTATACGGGAAATGCTTTGCCGTTGATGCGCCGTATTAAGGAACAGTTTGATAGTAAGAATATTTTAAGTCCTGGTCGGTTTGTAGGTGGTATTTAAGAAACAAACCACAGAGACGCTAAGGACGCTGAAATAGAGAGGGGAAAAATAGTTATGCAAGTTTCAGAAAATTCTGTTAATAATACGGCTAGTTTAAAGAATTTGAAGGGCTTTGATGAAAGTCATCCGCCTGACCCAAAGTTAATTGATAGTTGTGTACATTGTGGGTTTTGTTTATCTACTTGTCCCAGTTATCGGGTGCTTGGTAAGGAGATGGATTCACCTAGAGGACGCATCTATTTAATGGATGCAATTAATGAAGGTGAAATTGCTCTAAATACGGCAACAGTAGAACATTTTGATTCTTGTTTGGGCTGTCTTGCTTGTGTGAGTACTTGTCCTTCTGGTGTACAGTATGATAAGTTGATTTCTGCAACTCGTCACCAAGTTGAACGAAATTATCCCCGCAGTTTGCCAGATCAATTTTTTCGTCAACTGATATTTTCTCTGTTTCCCTATCCCAACCTTTTACGGGTTTTATTAGTTCCGTTATTGGTTTATCAAAAGTTGGGGTTTGCCAAATTTTTTCGCGCTACAGGTATACTCAATAAAATATCGCCCCGTTTGGCAGCAATGGAATCAATTCTGCCAGAAATTACTCTCAAATCTTTTCAGGATAGTTTGCCTACTATTATTCGCGCCCAAGGTGAGAAGCGCTACCGAGTCGGGGTAATTTTGGGTTGCGTGCAGCGGCTATTTTTCTCGCCAGTCAATGAAGCAACGGTACGAGTTTTAACAGCGAATGGTTGTGAAGTTGTGATTCCCAAATCTCAAGGTTGTTGTGCGGCGCTTCCCGAACACCAAGGACAAACAGAACAGGCGAAAGCATTAGCAAGGCAGATGATTGATAGTTTTGCCAACACTAATGTTGATTTCGTAATTATCAATGCTGCTGGTTGTGGTCATACTTTAAAAGAATACGGTCATATTTTAGAAAGTGACCCAGAATATCGGGAAAAGGCAAAGGATTTTGCCGCGAAAGTTAAAGATGCTCAAGAGTTTTTGGCAACTGTTGGGTTAACAGCAAAACTTTCACCGCTGACTGATCAACCCTTAAATTTAGTTTATCAAGATGCTTGTCATTTATTGCATGGTCAAAAGATTAGCGTGCAACCGCGTCAGGTATTGCGGCAAATTCCAGGGGTGAAGTTGAGAGAACCAATAGATGCAGCTTTATGTTGTGGCAGTGCTGGGGTTTATAATATGCTGCAACCAGAAGTTTCTGAAGAATTGGGTAGGCAAAAAATAGAGAATTTGTTGAATACTGGTGCTGAGTTAATTGCTTCTGCTAATCCGGGGTGTACTTTGCAGATTACTAAGCATTTGCAGTTGCAAGGTAAGAAGATTTCAGTTATTCACCCGATGGAGTTGTTGGATTATTCGATTCGGGGTGAAAAGTTGAAATTGTAGATATTTCTTTCTTGTAGGGTGGGCATCTTGCCCGCCTTTGCTACGGGCGGGCGAGACGCCATTGGTGTCAAGTTAAGAAAATTAGAGTCTTGTCAAGTGGGTA
>NZ_JBDNJQ010000198.1:0-14065 GCF_051172895.1 Nostoc sp. CALU 1950
TGGGCAATAGATTAATTCAGCAAGCTCAATGATTTTATATACTTTACTAATTAATAAAAAATTCATATTTATCTTCAAGCTAAAATCATAGTGAATAAGGACGAATATTGATCAGCCCTTAATCTGTACTTCATAGAGCATGACAGATGGGTGCTTGAGATTAAGTATCGCTCCAAGTTTGAAATGTATAAAATAAATTCATAGTGTTTGAGTTAATTATAAAAATTAATATATTTAACAGGATCTCACTAGAGCTAGAGTATTTTTTCTTAATTGTGTATATCCTTAACTAAGGAGAGATTTAGTACCACAAAAAAAACTCTATGATGAAAGATGTTAATAAAAGTTTGAGTTTTTGATTTTAGAAGTTTTTTTCCTATGGTCAAGCGATCGCTCCAAGCATCACTCACTGGGATTCAAGAGGCTAAAAGAGCGTTTGCTCGTAAGGGGTGGACACAAGACAATCTAGCAGCAGAAGTCAACCTCAAGACTAGACAACCAATTTGGCGGTTTTTGAGTGGTCGTCCAGTTGAGCGTCATACCTTTATTGAAATTTGTTTGATTTTAGAACTGAATTGGCGGGAGATTGCGACTAATCTTCCAGCAGAATTTTTGTCACGAGAAGAATACGCCCAACCGACTGTACTGGATATTGATCAACTAGTGGAAAAAGTGCGATCGCAACGCTTCGACAAAATTCAAGACCAGTGTGGTATTTTGCAGTTATTGGATATCAGCCGTCCCGTTGCGATCGATGACATATATATAGATGTGAATATTTTGGAGTCAATTGCCAGTCTTCAGTGGTTAGAGATCACTGATCTGCAAAACCTTGATCCCAAAGAATTTGACCGTATTGGCTTAGGTGAAGTTGATGAGAAACAAATACCTGGTACACAGGCAGTTGAAACATACTCCAAGCTCAGGGTGCTAGGCAAACCAGGAGTAGGTAAAACCACCTTTTTGCAACATCTTGCCATTCAATGTAACCAAAACGCATTTGCGGCAAATCAGGTGCCAATATTCATCACACTGAGAAACTTTGCCCAAGAGTCTAAGATTACCAACGAGTTCAGCCTATTAAAATACATCCGCCAAGAATTTATCACATCTGGAATTTCCGATCCCTCAGTCATCGAAACCTTGCTGAATGCAGGCAGAGTATTACTCTTGCTTGATGGCATGGATGAAGTTCTTAATCAACAAAGCAATGCTATCTTGAACGAAATTCGGAGGTTTTCAGAGAAGTATCACAAAAATCGGTTCGTGGCGACCTGTCGAACAGCAGCTCAAAAACTCAGACTCCGAGGCTTTACCGATGTTGAAATTGCCCCATTTACCTTAGAACAAATCCGAGCCTTCGCTCAAAAATGGTTTATGGTTTTCAGCAAAACCAGCCAAAAAGATGGTCAGGTGCAGTCTGTTCAGTTTATTCAAAAGTTGGAATTAGATGAAAATTGGCAATTTCGCCAACTCGTCGTCACACCCCTATTTCTGCATCTTGCCTGTTGGGTGTTTCATGGTAAAGGAAAATTTCCGACTAAGCGGACTGACTTTTATAAAGAAGGTTTAGACCTTCTATTAGGCAAATGGGATGAAGCCAGAGGCGTTGAACGGGATGACGTTTACGGAGGGTTTTTATTATCACAAAAACTCAAGTTATTCAGTCAGATTGCAGCCGCGACATTTGAGCAGGGTCAGTACTTTTTTGAGCAACGCATCGTTGAGCAATACATTGGTGATTATATTGACAATCTAAGCAACCTGCCAATGGATGCAGAAGAATTGCAAATAGAAAGTGAAGCAGTGCTGAAGTCAATCGAGGCTCAACATGGACTACTGGCAGAACGGGCGCGGGGAATTTTTTCCTTTTCCTATCTAGCATTTCAAGAATACTTCACAGCGAGGAAAATCGTTGCCAGCCATAACTTAGAGGCATTTGGGCAAGCGCTATTCGGTCTAGTCAGTCATATCACCGACCCCCACTGGCGTGAAATCTTCTTGTTAACCGCCACCATGCTCAGGAGTGCAGACTCTCTAGTACTGTTGATGAAGCAACAGATTGATACACTCGTTGCCCAAGATGCTTATTTACAAGAGTTTTTGACCTGGGCTAGCCAAAAATCTCGCAGTATTCCTACCCAATCAAAAGATGCGACAGTGAGAGCATTTTACCTTGCTTTGAGTCGGACTCCTCACATAGCTTCTCACTTTGCCCTAGCCAGCAGCCTCGACCAAGGGATGTTTCTGGATGCGGCATTAGATGACCTGCTGATAGAGTGTGCAATTGATGGGAGCCAAAGCTTTGCCCATATCCACGCCTGCGGAGAAGCTATGAGCAACATTTTGGGTATTGTTCTGGATGTTGGACTCCATAAATCCCTGCAACAACTCTCTGACCAGTTGCCAAATTCTGGTCAAAGTCAACAACGGTTTGAGCTATGGTCGCAAACGAACTATTCAGCTTGGGCTGAACAGGTAAACAAGACGGTGATTAATTATCGCAATATTAACCACGAGTGGCAGTTTAGCTCTGAGCAAGAGCAAGTGTTGCAACGCTACTACGATGCTAATCAGTTACTACTCGATTGTCTACATAGCAATTGTGAGGTGACGGCTGCTATTAGACAAGAAATTGAAGCCACTTTATTGTTGCCGATAAAGGAACTTGAGGATAGGGAATGGCAATAATTCTTTTGGTTAATTCCTGAAAGAGGTTTGGATTGTAAAAATCATCAAGAATTAAGTTTTGTGTCGTAGTTAATCAACTAATTCACAAAATCAAACAACACCAAATCATAGTATAGGAGCTAGACTAATACGAAAATTCCGAACATTTATGTCTTCAAAAGAAAAATAAATTCTAGCGATCGCTTTTACTGACAATACTGAAGGCTCTTGCGTCTGTATATCCAAAAGCCTTTGGTGAAGCAGTTAGTAACAGAAACAGCAAAACTGCTTAAATATTCTGGGAAAATATCATGAAAACGGCAAGAAATAACCCACTAGATATACGCGACATTAGTCTAAAAGTAACAGAGTTAATTAAGGAATACGCTGTTGTAAATAACTGTACGCAGGATGAAATGCTAGAGCGTATTGTTTTGGAGTGGAACAGCCAACAAAGCGAGAGCGAACGACCATCAGGAGACGAAGATGAATAGCTTTTTTGTACAAGCCCTTGGCGTAATCTGACTTTTCACGGGATGTGAAAAGTCAGGTTCGCTTTTCGCGTCTCGTAGAGAGCGTCATTTTAAATTTTGAATTCACGGCGGTACTAGGTTCTTAGAGGATGTTTTAAAAGTCCTCTGGTCGGTAGCAAAACGTTTTAGATCCCCCTAAATCCCCCTTAAAAAAGGGGGACTTTGATTCCGGTTCCCCCCTTTTTAAGGGGGGTTAGGGGGAATCTAGAAGTGCCTATAATTACAGATGACCACTTTTAAAACATCCTCTTAGCAATATCCATATTTCTTGATGAACCAAGTTTTCACAAATTGAGTCAATATACAATAGCAAGTTAGGATTAAAGCTAACCAAAGAAAATAAACGGCCGGCAAAGGAACAAACCCCAAACTAGCCCCAATTGGAGAAAATGGCAGATACATTCCGACTCCCATCACAGTAGCGGTGATCAACAGCATGGGCAAAGAAGCCCGACTCTGGAAAAAAGGAATCTTAGCCGTGCGAATGACATGGACAATCAGCGTTTGAGTCATCAGACTTTCCACAAACCAACCTGTTTGGAACAAAGCTTGATTGTCTACAGAGGTAGCCCCAAATACAAACCACATGAGGGCATAGGTGGAATAGTCGAAAATGGAGCTAATCGGGCCGATGAAGATCATAAATCGCCGAATATTGTCGATTTTCCATTTCGGCGGCTTGATTAAGTCTTCTCGATCGACATCATCAAAGGGGATGCCCGTTTGCGAAAAGTCGTAGAGGAGATTATTTATTAATATCTGCACTGGCTGCATCGGTAAAAATGGCAGAATCGCACTCGCGCCCAAAACGCTAAACATATTCCCAAAGTTAGAGCTAGTGCCCATTCTGATATATTTGATGATATTGGCAAAAGTCTTGCGACCTTCGATTACCCCAGATTCTAGGATTAACAAATTTTTTTCTAACAAAATAATGTCTGCCGACTCTTTAGCAATATCGACTGCCGTATCAACTGAGATGCCCACATCTGCCTCCCGCAAAGCGGCTGCATCATTGATCCCATCTCCCATGTATCCTACAATATTGCCTTTTTTTCGCAGCACTTGAATAACTTTAGCTTTTTGAGTGGGAGAGAATTTAGCAAAAATAGTTGTATTTGCAGCAGATGAAGCTAATTCATCATCTGATAGAGATTCAATATCGCTACCTAATAAAACGTTTTGGACAGGTAAGCCAACATCTTTGCAGATTTTACGAGTAATGATTTCATTATCCCCAGTGATAATTTTTATATCAACTCCATTGCGCTTGAGGGCTTTAATCGCTTGGGCTGCGGAATCTTTGGGTGGATCGAGAAACGCGATGTTGCCCAACAGAACCAAATTACTCTCATCGGTAATGGCATAATGCAATTGATCGGTTGGCATCACTTTGTATGCCACCGCGACTACCCGTAACCCTTCAGAGTTTAGTTTTTGTTGTAAATCGGCAACCTTGATATGGACTGACTCATCCATTGGCAAAACCTTGTCATCAACTTTGAGTTGGGTGCAGACTTTTAGGACTTCTTCAACTGCACCTTTGCAAATTAGGATATGCTGTTTTCCCATTTCTTCGACAACGACAGACATCCGACGACGCACAAAGTCAAAGGGAATTTCATCAAATTTCTGGTAGTTTTTCTCAATGTCTAAAGATGCAAGTTCTTGATTGTGAGCGAGAACGGCGACATCTAATAAATTTTTTAAGCCAGTCTGGTAAAAGCTATTGAGATAGGCATATTTGAGAACATCTGTACTTTCTTGACCGTAGGGATCTAAGTGTCTCTGCAAGACGATTTTATCTTGAGTTAGAGTGCCTGTTTTGTCAGTACAGAGAATATTCATTGAGCCAAAGTCTTGAATCGCATCAATATTTTTGACAATCACCTTTTTGTTAGACATGGTAATTGCCCCTTTGGCCAAATTTGCCGTGACAATCACAGGTAACATTTCTGGAGCCAGCCCCACAGCCACAGATAAAGCGAAGGTGAATGCCTCGATCCAATTGCCTTTAACCACCCCATTGATCAAAAAGACTAGTGGAGCCATGACCAGCATAAAGCGCAACAGCAGCATAGTCACGCCATTCACGCCTTTGTCAAAGCTTGTTCGTGGTTTTCGTCCACTAACGGTTTTAGCCAATGATGCTAGATAAGTATGACTACCCGTTTCGGCGACAACGGCTGTTCCAGAACCACTGACTACCGCCGTACCCATAAAACAGAGATTGACTAACTCTAGTGGGTTTTTCTCATTGTGATCTGGGAGTTCTGGGTGTTTTTCAGTGGGTAGAGATTCCCCGGTGAGGGTTGACTGACTGAGGAATAAATCTTTGGTAGCAATCAGCCTCACGTCGGCTGGAATCATATCTCCGGCTGAAAGAAAGATAACATCACCAGGAACCAGCAACTTTACGGCAATTTCCTTTCCTGTTGTTATTCCCTTCTCTTTTTTCGGTGCGGCACTCAAGCGACTCACCATTGCCGTTGCGCTCACCATTTCCCGCAGCTTTTCGGCGGCTTTGTTCGACTGAAATTCTTGTGAAAAGCGCAGCAAACCACCGAAAATCACCATCGCAAAAATGATCGAGGCGGCTGTTGGACTCCCAGTTAACAGTGAAATCGTCGCCAGAACAATGAGTAAAAGCGAGAGGGGATTAGTCACCGTTTTCAGCAGTTGGATATACCACGCGATCGCTTTTTCACGGGCGATCTCATTCAGCCCTGATTTCCCTAACCTCTGCTGGGCTTCAGTCTCAGTCAACCCCTCCAGGGAAGTGTCAAATAAGTGCAGAACTCCATCTACATCATGTTGAGCGATATCGATAAGTGCGTTGGATGAGTCTACAGACTGGCTAGATCCCGTTTTAGGCTTTTTGGATGAATTGGGAGACTGGCTTAACATTTTCATAAGGTAAGCTCCAAAACGTGGAGAGTTGGGGATTCATCGGTTTGATTTTTTGGGGTTAAGCTGTTGTGTCTTTAATTTTCCAGAGTATTTCTGTTGCAACAAGGGTTTCAAACCATAAAAAGTGCAAGTTATACGCGCAACAGCTTAGTCAACTGATTTGCGTTAACTTAATATCTTGCACTAGGCGACTAGAAGTTGCGGCTACACGAGACTTTACCTGCCTCCGCAGGTTAAAAAGCCTTGATTTTGCGTTAGTCTCCGTAGGCGGACTACCCTTCTCTTCGAGAGGCTGCGCCAACGGGTTCTCCAAAGGAGTACGTTGGTATAGCCACGATTTCTAATTGCTAGGGTGCAAGTTAAGAGTTAAATCTTTTTGCTGCTTAACGCGACTCGGCAAAGTGGTGTCGAATCTTGGCAGCAATTTGATGATCCGTCATCTTGTCAACTGTTTCAATGCCTACGACGCGTCTACCGAGGTTATTTTCTTCAAGACGTTTTTTCAGTTCATCTTTTGCCTCACCTGGGCCAAATATCAGAATAGACTCTGCATCACGAATATATGAAATGACTGCATCATAGTAAATATTAAGTTGTCCTGTAAAATTTCTCTGGAGGCTATCATCTGCGGGTACTTGATGTGATTCGTAAGCGCCCTTCAGAGGTGAATCACCAGAACGCCGAGGCTGTTTTTCTACTTCCGATATGATCTCTTTTATATCTTCCCCTTTCTCCGTAACAGTCACGACAATAGCTTTTCTATGGTCAATCCACAGCCCTACTTTTGTTTTCATTGATATCTCCTTTGTTCACTAGTTCCACATTGAATTTTAGAACTGCTTACCAGAGTCAAATTAACAACTTTGGCTTATGATATTACTGTGATAGACGGTCGTTTTATTTCCTGAATGAATTGATTGAATACGATACAAAACTTAATTACGAATTACAAATTACGAATTACGAATTACGAATTATTTAAATCTCGTCGTGCTAAAGCTTGAATCTCAGTTCGCAGTGCGGTAATTTCTGCTTGCAAGGCTTTAATTGATTTTACACCCGCTAGTTCTGCTTCATTATTTTCGGCATCCTGACCAACAAAGAATGTTGCCAAAGTTGCCGTCACATAACCACTGATCGCAAACGCATACAGTGCCAGGAAAAAACATAGTACCCGCCCTTCTGCCGTTTTCGGAAAGTAATCAGACCCGATGGTAGTCATCACCATTGCCGTCCACCACAGTGCAGTACCATAATCGGTAATAGTGCCATCAGGAAGTTCACGCTCAAACACATAAATTCCAGCCGCTCCAATTAGAGTGACAATTATAGTTAATCCCACCACATAGCCAAACCCTCGCCGCCCAATACTGGCTCCCAGGACTCGCATTCCTTTGTTGGTTCGTGTCATCACTCGCAACAACTGTAACCCTCGAACCGCATGAACTGATTGCAAAGACTGCATGACTCGCAAAATCCGAAAGATTCGCAGCGCTGGAATAAACAGCGAAAAAGCGGTCAACCAATTATGTCGAAGGTAGGAAATTCTGTGAGGTGCGAGGAGAAATTTGATACCAAAATCTATGATGAAGGTGATCCAAATGATAGCAGCGATCGCTTCTAATAGAGGATTCAACCCCCAAACTAGCTCAACAATAAAAAGTCCCAACCAAGCAAAGCCCAGCACCAGCATCGGCGTTTCTAGCCAATCTTCCAACTGTTGCAACACCTCACTGCGCTCCTGATCTAACGCAGGCTTTGACCGTTGGTTCAGATAGCTCATAACGAGTTTGATGAATGAGACTGATACACCTTTAGCTGTGCCCGTAATTGGGCAATTTCACTCGTCATATCTAACACCATTGCCGCTCCGACTAAGTTCAGCCCCAAATCTCGACGCAAGCGTTGAATCTGAGCAATTCGCGCAATTTCGCGGGAATGTAGTAAATCACCGATGGGTTCGATTACGCCTAACTCAACGTAAAACTTCACCAGGGTAGTCGAAGTTTTAGTGATCAATGCAGCATATTCAAAGCTGTAAAGTTGCTCACCTTCGAGGGAAACCACGGTTTTAGAAAGGCTGAAGGTCATAATTTAATCTCCTCTAACTGGGTACGTGGGTTAAAGCTAGTGTTTGCCTGGATTTTTTCGTAGTATTCTTGCTCGATCGCACTCAGGTCTTGCGGCGTGACAATCTGAAGTTTGGCAAATAAGTCACCTCGTCCCCCTTTGGGCAATGTCCAGCCTTTGCCGCGCAGTCTAAGCGATTGCCCCGATCGCACCCCTTTAGGAACTTTCATTGTCACGCTACCATCGGGGGTTGGTACGCTGATTTCTGCCCCTAAAACTGCTTCATCGGGGCGAATTGGAATGTCACAAACAAGGTTATCGCCCTCAAATCGATAGAAGGGATGGGTTAACACTTCGATAGTTAGATACAAATCACCGCGCTGTTGAGAGAATGGACTAGGACGACCTTTACCCTTGAGCCGAATTCGACTGCCTGGTTTTGCACCTGCGGGAATGCGGACGTTGATCGTTTCGTCGTCGAGTTGCAGCCGCTTTTGGACACCGTGAAATGCTTCAGAAAATGTGAGGGCGATCGCAGCTTCGGTATCTGGTGCAGGGGCTTGAGAACGAAATCCACCATTAAAATCATCAAATCCACCAGTGGAGGTTTTACGTCTCGTTCGACCCAGCAGATCGTTGATAAACGAATCAAAATCGCCGTACTGATCGAAGTCGCTCGTCCCAGCATTAGTTCCGCTAGGTGTCGGCGCTTCAGTGTAACCAGGATTATTCCAGTGCTGACCAAAGCGATCGTACTTCTGCCGCTTCTCTGGATCAGAGAGTACTTCATTTGCTTCGTTCAGTTCTTTGAACTTTGTTTCTGCGTCATTGTCTCCAGGATTGAGGTCAGGATGATATTTGCGGGCAAGCTTGCGGTAAGTCCGTTTGATTTCTTCTGGGGTTGCGGTTTTGCTTACTCCCAAAATGGCATAGTAGTCTTTAAAGTCTGTTGTAGTTGGCATCAGTTACCTCTCGATTGCGGGTTATTTTGCGGTGGGTAGTAAGCCTGGATTTATCACAATTTTTCATTCTAAATTCTCACTTAAGGGACAGTAGTCAGAGCAATCAAGTGCTTGTTCTGTGAGGACAATAGAGGGGTGTACTGTGCAGTATAAATAATGGTTGTTTGTAAAGAAGCGACAGTTCCGACAGGGAAGTTGATGGAAGCAGTTGACCGTTGTAAATTTTTCTCCTGCAATCTTCCAAGCATCTAGCAATTTAAAAATGAAAATTGCCAAAAATATCATCGAGCATAAGGGAGTGAAAAACAATGCTTCATCATGTGTAATAGCTCCTTCCGGTCTTGTCAAATCTGGTTTTGTCACAGCATGGTTGACAATCATCAACTTGGCGTTAATTGAAGGAAGCAGATTTAAATTCATCTTATCTAAAATATCAAGTTTGATAAATTTATCAGTAGACATATTGTTTACGTTGATAGAAACTAGAGTTTTGTAAATAATACAGAGTTGGTGAGTTATTCAAGATAAGATGAGAACAACATTGAAAGTGCAAAACTCCCAATAAACGTCAACGTAGATAAGTTTGTATCTTGAGTTTGATGGGCTTCAGGAAGAATTTCTTCAACGATCGCCACCATCAAAGTACCTGTTGTAAATGCAAGTACAATTAACTTGGGTAGATCAGTTTGTCCGCGCAATCCCCAATAGCCCAGCGTCGCGCCCAGCCAAACAGGGATAAGAAACGCCGCAAGTAACCAAAATCGCTGTGTTCGCGGCATATTTTGACTCTTAAACTCTGCGTTGGTGACAAATCCTTCGGGAATGTGAGCCACAACTCTCCCCGATGTCAGCATCACCCCTAGATGAGGCGCGATCGTTAAACTAGTGCCAATCATTAAGCCATCGCCAAATAAGTCGATGGCAATGCTTAGAAAAATCACCCAACTAACGGTATTATGATCAACACCACGCAGTCGATTTTTGCTTAAATTGAGAAGCTGATTAATCCAGACAAAAAAAGCTCCACCCAAAAACAACGCTAAAATAGCTGCCCAAACAGGTTTAGCGATCGCAACTCTTGGTATCAGTTCGGTAGATGCGATCGCTAGCAGTACGCCAGCAGCAGCGTGCAGTGCAAGTCCTAATGTTTGTTTTGATGATGGTAAGGCTTCAGCAATCATTGCTCCCATGAAGTTGCTGACAACGGGCAAAGCTGATAGTGTTAGAGCAAATAGAAATTCCTGCATAGTCAGGCTCCGCTAGTCGTAACATACTTTTTGATGTTTGTTTCGATTACAGTCCATCAAGACGCGAACTCATAGTGAATCTCTGTAGTTCTTCCTTTAAAATAGAGCCGAGTGCCTTCTGGATACTCCCATCCCACCTCGCCTTCTAAGGGAATAAGCATCCCATTACAAACTGAATATTCCCAGAATCGACCGACCCAAGGCATAGCAGTAAGCTTGTCACGATAACGAGCCTCAGCCCGACAAGTAGCGATCGTCCCTTCAGCATTAAACTGAAATATGAGGGAGACAGTTGTTGCACCATCCGTCAAAGTAGCGCGAGAGGAGGTGTCATTAATTGCGTCCCATAGCACACCCTGACTGGGTAATAGGGCAGTAGGATACCAAGTTGCCTCAGCAAAGTACCGTAACAATTCACCTTGATTGTTTTCAGGCGCACCGTGCATTTTTGCAACTGTAAAAAGACCGAGTAATGATGCGTGTAAGCTGCCTTCTCCTAAGAGATAAGTATCATGAACAAAGGCATTAACTCCTGGAACCATCTGGATGCGTGCATCCCAATCAAAACCGAGGCGTTGAGTCATCACAATTTGAGTGGCAGTAAAAGGATTCCACTTGGCTTCTGTTTCATTCAGATTGAACTGTCCTTGCTGAGAGAGCTTGACCACAGCCACGATCGCTTGTCCATCCTTGAGTACTGTCCGAAAAAATCGCTGTACGGGATCTGGTAAGCCTTCAATTTCTTTTTGCTCATAGATTTGGGGCTTAATTGTTTGCCGTCCATTTATTAATTTGGCTCGTAAGTTATCAGTGTTTAACTGCCAGCGATAGCTACCATAGATCGCAGCAAGTCCGAGGCAGACTATGATGAAAACACCAATCATTGCAATCCATTTCATCCACATGATGCTTACCTATAATTGTTAATTCAGAAGTTGATAAATTGTGATGATTGAAATAATTACTACAATAGATGTATAGATCAGCATTGTGTACTGGGATAACCAATTGGGAAGATAAATTGCAAAATTGTCTTTTGTAGAGTTTGAATATTTACGAGCCATCAAAGTTAATGGGCATTGAAGTTTGAAAGTTAACAGAGTTAGCCCTTCTATAAATACAAATCCATAACCAATCCAGAGCCAGATGTTGAGATTGTGAGCAATCGCGGCATAAAGCATATAGAAAATCACAAAGTTGAAGAATACCCATATCAACGTGTGAATAATTTTAATCAGCGTTAATTTGGTTTCACTTTCCATATTGTCTCAGTCTAATTTCTCCATTTTCGGCGTTTCTACAAGCACAGAGATAACGAGCAAACTTAGCCCAATAATTTTGATCAAGGCGTTAATTGCATGTGCATACTCCCATTGATCCCGATACCGCATCCAATCTGCTGGAATGGGATTCGTCAACCATTTGGCGAATTCAGCATTCATTGGCGCAACAAATATTATCCAACTCACAAATGCAAGTACCAAGAAAATTACTCCGCCCAAAGTCCAGTAGAAACTTGAACCACGTTTGCCAACAAGAAATACCAACACAATTCCCGTCAGAATTGCTGTAATTTCAAAAGCTGCGCCGACTGAGCCAAACAACTTATAAACATTTTCAAAAACCGTTACTTTAACCCATAGTTGTTGGTCAAACTGCATTCTTTGCGGCAACTCTAGCAAATGGGTCATAGACAAACTTAGGCTAAACGAAGCCAGCATAAATGTTATAAATCGCCAAGCCCGTATGAATGTCATTTGATTACCCTTGTGCAGAGACGATTAATGGGAACATTGATAAAATTCAGTACCCTTTTAATATTTGAGTTAACAACTTTAACTTCTGGCATTACTGTGACGGGTGTTTGTTCTATTTCCTGAATGAATTGATTGAATACGATATGAAACGTAACGGTTGATGTACGAGTGAAACTTTATGGTTTTTGATAAAAACTACCGTTTCTTGACTGATCCCACCCCTTTCACGGATTCTCGAACTTGGGGAGAACCAATATACTCTACTGACCCCACGCCAGATACAGTTGTATCTAACCGATCGCTCACATTGACCACCGCACTCCCCACGCCGCTATTGCGAACCGTAGCCTGTTTAGTCTTGAACTCCTCGCCCTTAAAGCTTCCGACCCCAGAAAGGCTAAGGTCTAGTACATCAGCGCTTCCTGCGATCGCCATGCTACCCACGCCATCAAGAGAAACTGATAACTGTTTGCCTTGAATATCCTTAGCTTCAATACTGCCGACACCATCTAAGTTTAAGCTTTCCAGACTCTTGACCTGCAAAGCAAACTCAATAGGCTTGGTCGGATCGAAAGAGGAATCATTTACAATGCCCAGATACAGGATGCGATCTTTCACGCGACTCTCTAAAAGCGGAAGGATGTTGTCTTCAGCGCTAATAGTCAGGGACTCTTTTCCCGTCTGCTGCACCCTGACCCTACCCACGGATTTAAAGGAGATGGATGAAAATCCAGCAACTTCTCTGGATTCAGTTTTGACGATCCCAGAGCCTCTAAGCGCACCGAAGTTAAAAGAGCAGCCTGCAAACATACTCAAAGCTGCCAAGCACGCAGCTAAACTGTATAGCTTTGATCTCATTATTTTGCCTCCCTTGCTTCAAACTGAAATTTAAATAACTGAGCGCGATTCTCTTTTCCTGGGGAACGCTCCGCGAAGAGAGAGGCTACGTCAACGTCCGCACAATTTTCAATTTGGATAACTGAATAAAGTGACCTATGATAAAGCTTCCTTACCCTCTATTTTTGTTTTTCCTTGGTTTTGGATTAAGTACTGCTTCCGCCGCATAGATGCCAGCCAAGATACCCAAGATATTTCCTATCCAAGTGCGCCAATCAGAACTGTAACCCACATAGATCATGAATTTGCCAGATAAAATAGCGAAGATGATCAGTCCAGAAAATGCCGAAACTAAGACATATGTGATCAGGAAAAAGAAAATTGCTTTGAAACATGTGATCAGGAAAAAGAAAATTGCTTTGAAATATTTCATAAGTACCGATGCAGAATTTGCCTCCCTTGGTTCAAGCCGTCTTAAATGCCCATCCATCCATCTATCAAGTGGTAAACCAATGGCCAAGCCACCGATTAAGAGGAAAACTATCCCCGTCCATCCGATATGAAAAACGTAAGCGGCGAACACAACACCAAGGATTGCACCCGTTATCATGGCGACGATCGTGAGGGGCAATACCCACCAGAAATTTGCTGTGGCCTGGGATATTTCCCGACATTCAGGACATCGGTAATTTCCCCACGGCGCAGACCAATATCGCCGCCACGTAATGGGAAAAGCCGTTTGGCAATGGGGGCAAACTAACTGTCCCGCAAAGGTGGTTTTTGGGTGGTGAGGATTTTGATGAGCTTTGCGTAGACTCATGATTGTTCTCCTACAGGTTGTTGAGATCGCGGCTCGATTGGGAATGCCAACCAACACCAAAAGTACAGAAAAATAAATCCAGGGATGACGATCGCTAAAATAACGGTCACAATCCGAACACCCAGGATTGGTAAATTCCATAGCTGAGAAAGGGCATAACACACGCCTGCGAAAACTTTACGACGACTGCGATGAAATACAGTCCTTGGCATGACGGGAGTATTGGCATTCGATCGCTTGACCTTGAGAATCAAAGAAA
>NZ_JBDNJQ010000199.1:0-14036 GCF_051172895.1 Nostoc sp. CALU 1950
ATCAGGACTAAAGTCCTTACTACAAACTTTAAATTTATTTATGCCTAGATACTTACTTATTATTTGCTTTAATAAGTGAGTGATGGCGCGGAGTGCCCGCGCCCAAGCGATCGCTATTTTCGCTCTACTGAGACCTAGAGAGTATTTTGACTGATTGACAAAATACGCTTTATCTTAACCTCTCACGAGAGCTTAGAAAGAGGAAGGAATATTAAAAAATAGTCCTTGGTCGAATTGATCTTTCAAAAAGTCTTCCAGTTCAATTTCGTCGTCATTCGGAACTTGAAACCAAGTCTTTAAGTTGTGCTTCAAGAAGTATCTAAAAGATTTCCAGCCGAAAAGTTGCTGCCCAATGCTTGTGATTGCGACGTTCATTGTATTTTCCTCAGGTTGTTTCAAGTATGTGATTAAGAATTGGTTAAATAAATTGGCGTTCCACAACAAGTGGATGAATTGTAGCAAGCTGTTCTTAGGCAGTTCTTGTACAGGGGAAGCAGACGGAGAGATTTTATAATTTGCTAAATCATTCCGCTTTCTCTGCAACGCCAACAAATTAATCATTGTTCAGCGCTCTCTGCACTAGCAAATGTATTGAGGAATAGAATTATTCTGATTACAAGGATCTAACCTCAACTGATTCAAGACCTGCTGTAATTCCACTTCTGATATATACTTCTCCTTAAGCGAGCCGAAGTACAACAGTGCAGTTTCATAGCAGGCGACAGTTATGTTAGTACGCTCCTCTGAACTTAGTGCTGCCACTATTTTAACTGTCTCATCCACATGCTTTACGTCACTACCTAAACTACTGTGCATTCGCAGGCAGCGAGTAGCATAAGTATTAGGTGGTAGTATCGCTTCCACCTGTTGGATATGCTCTGCTTTGATATTCATTGCTAGACGTTCCATCGTATAGCAATACCCAACGCAACCAATTGGATCTGCTGCTTGTACGCTCTGAGTGAAGAAACTCAGCAAAGCCATAGCAGTCGGAGGAAGGAGTGCTTTGACTACAGCTTCCGCCTCATATCCCATCGACTGAATATCAAGCAAAGCGAGGCGATCGTGACCTTGTTCTTCACGAGCTTTCTGTGCTGCCCACTGTGCCAAACTCCAGCGTCCCAATCCAGCAAAGCGCCCAGCTGCTTCTTCCATTAATAGCGCAGTATAGTGAGTTAAATGGTAGGAAGCGGCAAGTTGCCAGATCCAGTGGGAGGGAGTTAAGGCAGGTGGCTTACAGTTTGGTAATGTATCTTTGGCAGCAGATACTATAGCTCTATCTAGAAGCTTGCGAGTCTCAGATATAGTGTCCCTGTTAAATATCAGTTGGATAAAGGGATTACTACTCTTTAGACTTAATTGGTTACTTTTGTTAGGTTTGTCGATGTTAGTTGAACGGAATAATAGATTCATGGCAAGTTTCTTTCATTTTCATGGGTTGTTTCTACCCATTCACGAATAAGGTTGTGGAGGATAAAGCGTTGCATAACCTCTCTTTGGGCACAAAGAACTTTAAATTGTATCTTCAGGGAGGAGGGAATGTATGCCTTGATATGCGTGATATTGTCTCGGTCTTCATCTAAGGTGTTAGTCATGAAAGAAGAAGTTGGGCCATCAGCCTTTACCCATTCGCTGATTAATACTTCCAAGACTTCACTCATCTTTAATCCATATTGTGCACAGAGCGCTTTAAACCGAAACTTAAGCGCTTTCGGCATACTACCTTTAATCACCGTATATGACTCTTGCTCCTCCTTATACATCCAGGTTAAAAAAAACGAAAGTTCAAAAGTCCTTTGTGATCTAGGGTAAGTTTTCTAAAAATTTTCACCAGTAAAGACTAGTGAAGTTAAGAAAAAAGTTATTTAGTAGTGACAACACTGCACGCATTTTAAGAAAAATCCAGAAAATAAAATATACAATTTTAATAATGATAATCATTATAATAAGGTGAGAGAGATTGCCGTTGATACTCGCCTTTTTGTAGTAAATTTAATGATGATTGGATTTTTGGGTAGATAGAGGTGTCAATACAATTAACGGATTCACTGAAAAAGTTGTTGAAGGAAACCGCACAGCAATTAAAAGGTGCGGACAAACGTAAATTTATAGCACAAACAGTTGTGGCATTAGGACACGGGGGACAGTCTCTAGCGGAGCGAGAGTTAGGATGGAATCGTGTAACTATTAGTAAAGGAATTAAAGAATTAACTACTAATATAACTTGCGTAGATAATTATCGAAGTAGAGGACGTTATAAAGCAGAAGCAAAACTACCAAATCTTTTAGAAGATATCAAAAAAATTGTCGATTTACAAAGCCAAATAGACCAAAGTTGCAAAAGCCAAAGACTGTATACAAGTCTCTCTGCTGCTGAAGTAAGACATCAATTAATTGATAATTTTGGTTATAATGATGAAGAATTACCAACTTCGGAAACAATTCGTGTCAAGTTAAATGATTTAGGGTATAGTCTCAAGCACATTGCCAAAATTCGACCTCAAAAAATACCCGAAACTGAATTTTAGAGAATCATTGGAATAGAAGTATTTTTGATGGGGTTTAAATAGTATTATATCTTGCTAAAACTATTACTGGGAATGATAAGCATCCAGTTG
This sequence comes from Nostoc sp. CALU 1950, assembly GCF_051172895.1. Classification (NCBI taxonomy): domain Bacteria; kingdom Bacillati; phylum Cyanobacteriota; class Cyanophyceae; order Nostocales; family Nostocaceae; genus Nostoc; species Nostoc sp. CALU 1950. The sequence goes on from NZ_JBDNJQ010000199.1 coordinate 2,619, forward strand.
TTAAGTTAGTCAGTAAAACTTACTTTATGGATTCATTTAACTAAAAAATCCATGTCCTACTGCACTTTCAATAAATATGGAGAGTAGGGTAATAAAGTGTTTATTTCATTCGTAGTAGTGCGTCGCTTGTGCGGCTGCTCCTAAGTTGCTCTTGAGTGCAGATATTTATCTTGCATATTTTTCGCTTATTAAAATGATTATTATTTCAAATAGTTGTATATTTTATTTTCTGGAAGTATCGAATATTGAAAAAGCTAAAAAAATAGTACAAACACCAATAATTTACAATAATAGTCTGTCTTCTATCTAAAGACTGAGATATTGATTATACTTAAGTTAAATATTAGCTAAAAATAACTTATTTTTTAGTTAAGTCAAAATAATGTAAAACACTGATTTGAAGTGTGACTGGTTATAGCTATTGAAGTTATCCTATTTTTCTTCTCCAAACTAGGCAGTTACGTTTTTAATATTTTCTTTATAATTTTCCTAAAATTCTATATCTTCACTAGTAAAAACCTGACTAAAGTAAAAAGATAGATAGCGAAAGGACTTAGGTAACGCGAAAACCAAAAGTAATTAACGCGAAATGCTAGCTCTTTCCTTCCCAGACTTTTGCTACAGAGCAAACATACTTAATCAATGCAACCTCAAGATGAAAGGTTGAGAAGCAACTTCCAATTTTTCTAGATTCCAAAATTCTTTTTTTGCAAATAATTATTTAGTCACTACGAGGTCAGTTGTCATGGTTCAAATTCTTGAAAATCCAGCAGTCAAGCAACCACCAATTAGTAATAGAGTTGAAAGTTTTTTGCTAGATATGTTCGATAATGTTTGCCAAACTATTGAGGAAATAGATGGAAGTAAACTTGACGAACAACGCTGGACAAGAGATGAAAGAGGCCAATGGGTACAAGGTGAAAACAGTAATGGTGCTATATATATCGACAAGTCGCTACGGAACGGGAATGTATTTGAAAAAGTAGGTATCAACTACGTATCGATGCAAGGTGAGTTACCTCCTGGTGTGACTTTCCGAGGCTCGGATGTTGTGATGGCTGACCCAACAACTATAACGCCAGATCAAAAAGGTACTTCTTTCTTCGCTACGAGTACCAGTGTTGTCATTAATGGATCTAATCCAATGATACCGACAGCACACGTTAACTATCGCTACTTCCAATTGGGTGATGGCACTGAACCTGGTTCTTGGTGGTTTGGCGGTGGAGGTGATTTAACACCAATTTACTTATTTGAAGAAGACGCAGTTCATTTTCATCAAGTACATAAAGCAGCTTGCGATCAGCACGATCCAGAACTCTATCCACGCTTGAAAAAATGGTGTGATGAATACTTTTATCTTCCTCATCGCACTGAGTGTAGAGGTGTAGGTGGAATTTTCTTTGACAATTTACAACATTCCGATGTCGAAACTTTACTTTCCTTCGTAAAAACTTGTTCTGAAGCTTTCATCCCTGCTTATTTTCCGATTGTCAAACAACGTAAGGATATGGAGTTTACAGAACAGGAGAAATATTGGCAGCGCATCAGACGCGGACGTTATGCCGAATTTATTCTACTGCATGACAGAGGTGTTCGATTCGGATTGGAAAGCGGCATCGTGAGTACACAAAGTGTTCTTAATTGTATGCCTGGAGAAGCTTTTTGGAACTATAATGACCAACCCACGGCTGATAGTCAAGAAGCAAAGCTTCTAGAGGTACTGAGAAATCCCCAGGAATGGGTGTAAAGACGCTCAAGAGCAGATTTGAAAACAGCAGCTGATCAAAAATGTTGGCTACCCAAATCCTAACCCTGTTTTGTTACTCTCGGAAAACAATAATCGAAGCAAGATTCCGAAACTTTGATTGAGTCAAGCTTTGAGTATTTATTTTCTAACAGGAACTAAAATTTGTAACCAAAACCTGGAGATTAAAGCTCTGAGAAGCTTTCATTGATTGGGTTCTCCCAAAGTGATAAAAAGAGGGCTAATACCGTTTCATATCAAGTTCGGGTGATTACTTATAATAGAATTTATCAATTTAGGTTGGGTTGAACGGCAGTGAAACCCAATATGAACAAGGATTAAGCGTTGGGTTTCGTTCCTCAACCCAACCTACAGATGTTATAAGTATTTAACCGAACCTGATAAGCTGTTCCACATTTAAATTGCATAAGCTGGGCGGGCAAGATGCCCACCCCACAAGAGTTATATTTAATTCGATTATGCACATTAGATGTTTTTATAGCTTATCACTTGAAGATTGATACAGATGGCAGCCTGTTCTTGAGCAGGGTAGGCTCTTGAGCCAGGGAAAGTAAGAAAAGTAATTTGTATCAAGAATTGAGTGAAATGGTATAAGAATCGCCTAATTTTTACTCTTTGCATTTCTTTAGAGATAGCCTCTAAATAGGAAGTAACAAGGTGTCTATGGAAAAATTGCCGACAAGTATTTTGCTAAAAATTAACAAATTATTTCGCTGGTCTAACTCAACTGAATTCGCCAACTTTAAAACTGAAATTAGCAAGTTTTTCCAAGTTCAATGGTTGAGTTCTCTCTCCATCAAGCAGCTGCAAGAAGTTGACATTGTATTTCTGTGTATGTTTGCTAGCAGATACCTAACGTTGACGATCATTTTACTATATTTCTGGAGTTCAATTCATGCTAGCCCTGAATCACCAAGGACATGCTAGCTCTGAATTAGTCAGGAGATAAATTGCTGTTTATGTTGTCAACCGTAGGATTATAAGAGCAAAAAAGTTTCTGGCGATCGCTGTCTGAAATTTAGCAGTAATCAGCCATTGATTAGCTCGTTTTTTTAGGTCATTTAAATGAGTAACAAACACGGAGAACTGGCAATGGATAACGTTATAGGTATTGGCGACATTACCATGAACGATGTGATGCAAATGGATTCCTCCAAAGCAGTGAGTATGTTTAGGAATCGATTTGCAGCCTACAAGAAACTGTCAGATGAAATTGGAGAAGATGCAGCTTTTGAACAAATGATGTTAGCCTACCCTGGTCATCAAAAAGCGTTCATGGGTGCTTTCATTGACAATACCACCATAGCCAAAGGCTTTACCGATGCAATTCCGATCTTTCGGATCATGGGTTTCAAAATGCAAGTCGTAGATATTTCCCAAGAAGGAAAAGATGCTGCCCTAGAAATTCAACGAGTTTGCCCGGTTCTTTCAATTGCCAAAGAATATGGACTTGAAAGCCCTTGCCGAGTTATTTGTGAGATGGAACAAGAAGCAACCAGGAGAGCATTTCCTGGGATGAAAGCCGCAATTATTAGCAAGCAAGCAGATGGTGACTGCGTTTGTATGTTCAAGTATGAAAGACCTGCCAAAGGGTTAGAAGTAAAGCCACAAAGAACACCGAGCTTGTTCTCTCATATTCTCGATTTGATTCGCTTGACTCCTAAAATCTTGCAGATTGGGATGAACCTTTTAAAAACGTCTCTTTCTAAAGGATCGTAACTTTTATGAATGGCATTGTTCAAGACCTCAAGCATTTGATTGCAGGTGAAGTCAGCAACGCTTCAGAAATTTTGACGGAAGTTTCCGAAGATTTTGGTGGTATATTCCAAAAGTCTCCCCAAGTTGTTGTCACTCCTCAAAACGCTAACGATATTGCCCAAACTGTTAAATATGCCGCTCAAAAAGGATTAGTAGTTTCTTCACGCGCTGCGGGACATTCGTTAGGCGGTCAATCTTTGAACCAAGATGGAATCGTTTTAAATATGAGGAATCTCGATAAAATTCGAGATATCCAAAAAGACCAACTCTGGTTTAAAGCTGATGCGGGGACTTCTTGGAATCAAGTAATTGATGCTTGTATTCCTGATGGTTTAGTTCCTCCCGTATTAACCAATTATTTTGGTGTTTCTGTAGGAGGAACCCATTCTGCGGGTGGTATAGGTGCAGCCTCTTTTCGTTACGGAAATCAAGCTGATAATTGTCTTGGTGTAGAAGTTGTAACCGCAGAAGGCGAGATTCTCTGGTGTTCGCCTGAAGAAAACAGCGAACTTTTTAATCACGTACTTTGCGGTTACGGTCAGTTTGGAATTATTACCCAAGTTCAGCACAAACTCAAAGTTTACCCTTCCCAAACCCGCACGTATTTGTTGTTCTATGACAACCTAGATGCTCTTTTGGATGACAAACGGGTTTTAGTAACCGAACAAAGGGTGGATCATCTCGTATCTTTCCCAGTTCCCTGTTTGCAAGGAGTATCCAGAGCTACAGGAATAATGCAACCTTTGATTCAATGGTTTTACACGTTGCGGATTACTGTTGAAGCAAATTCTATTGAAGCTATTGATGACAAAGAAATCCTTGCTGGCTTAAATTTTTACCGTCATATCCATACTGAGGACTTGGGATTTGCACAATTCATCGAACCGATGATTCAAGTAGATAGTAAGGATATCGCTCACCCTTGGATGGATGTTTTTCTTCCGGCGTCATCTGCTAAAAATTACATCGAAACGGCTCTCAAACAGTTGCCTTCTTTTCTCGATATCAGTAAAGCGCAAATGGGCTGCTTTTGCTTGGTAAACCGGAATAACAAGATGCCTATGTTTCGTTTACCGCAAGAGGAAGAACTAATTATTGGGTTTGGAATTTATCCCAGCATTCCGAAATCCCAAGTTCAACCCATCTTAGCTGAATTGAAAAAGCTCAGTAACCTGAGTTTAGAGATGGGCGGAAAAAGATATTTAACTTGCTGGATAGATTTTACTATTCAACAGTGGCAAAGCCAATTTGGCGATTACTGGCCAAAAGTTAATCAAATCAAAAGTAAGTACGATCCCAAAGGAATATTTAACTCTGGCTTTTTTGAGTACGAACAGATCGCACCACAGGAAAACCAACTTGTTGAGAATGTTGCTACTAAGTCTGCGATCGCAGTATAAGTCACTTCTCAATTATCTTGTTTAGAACCATCCATATTACTTGACCGAGGCTCTAGAAGAAGACAAACTTCAGAGGAGGAAACATGAATATCGCACTTGTAGGTCTTAGTCACAAAACAGCCCCGGTTGAAATTCGGGAAAAACTGAGTATTCCAGAAGAACGAATTGAAAACGCGATCGCCCAGCTGTGTAAATACTCTCACATTGAAGAAGCTGCCATTCTTAGCACTTGCAATCGTTTAGAAATTTACGTAGTTGTAAACCAGATAGATCGGGCAGCTCAAGAGGTGACAGAGTTTCTTTGCGAGTACAGTAAACTGCCTTTTGCAGACTTGCAGCAATACTTGTTTACTCTGCTACAGCAAGATGCTGTTAAGCATTTGATGCAAGTTGCTTCCGGTTTGGATAGCTTGGTGTTGGGAGAAGGACAAATTCTAGCTCAAGTTAAACACGCCTTCCAACTGGTTCAGCAATACAATCAGGGCGATCGCATCCTCAATCAGTTGTTCAAGCAAGCCGTTACCACTGCAAAGCGGGTGAGAACGCAAACATCAATCGGTACGGGTGCGGTTTCGGTTAGCTCTGCGGCAGTAGAATTAGCCCAAATCAAAGTAGAGAAGTTATCGGCTTGCCGAGTGACAATTGTCGGCGCTGGCAACATGGCTCGGCGACTAGTGCAACATTTAATCTCTAAAGGCGCAACTCAAATTTCAATTGTAAATCGTTCCGTCGAACGGGCTGAGGAATTGGCGAATCAATTTAGTGATGCTGGAGTGCAATATTATCCACTTGCTGAATTGATGTCATTAGTGGCAACTGCGGATTTGGTTTTTACCAGCACTGCTTCAGTTGAACCCTTACTCGATAAAGCCAAACTCAAAGCTGCATTGCAACCCGAACAGCCTTTAATGCTGGTCGATATTTCAGTGCCTCGTAACGTTGATGCGGACGTTAATGAGTTACCTCACGTGCGGGTGTTTAATGTTGATGATTTAAAAACCGTCGTTGCCCAGAATCAAGAAAGTCGTCGGCAAATGGCAATAGAGGCGCAAGCATTAATCCAAGAGGATTTAGAAGCATTTCAAACTTGGTTGCGATCGCGAGAAACCGTTTCCATTATTAGCTGTTTACGGGACAAACTCGAAAAAATTCGTGAACAAGAGTTAGAAAAAGCTTTGTCCCGTATGGGGTCTGATTTTGCTAAAAAACATCAAGAAGCCGTCGAAGCCTTAACTCAAAGGATTATCAACAAAATTCTCCACGAACCGATGGTGCAACTGCGGACGCAGAGGGATGTAGAAGCTCAACGCCTTGTCCTCCAAGTTCTGCAAGAGTTATTTAATCTAGATACAGGAGAGGTGCAATCTAGTTTTGTTGCCCAAGCATCATCTAATTTTGTTGCCGAAATATCATCAAGTTTTGTTGCTGAAACATCATCTAATTTTGTTGCCGAAACATCCTCTCTATCAATAAGTACCGTAGAGATAGCAGCAAAAAACATCAATGTTGCTCAAGTGAACCGGGAACATTTCAAAGTTGCTCAAATGAGACTTGAAAGTATTGAAGTCCATGCAAAAGTTGAAGAAGTTATTGCTCAAAGCGTAACTTAAGAAAATCCATGATTCTTAATAGCAATAACAGGAAGTAAGCATGTTAAAAAACTTCTGGTACGCTTGTGAGTTCAGCGCCGCCGTTACTACAAACCCCAAGCAAGTGCGGATATTAAATCAGAAATTAGTCTTTTACCGTAACGCTAAAGGACAACTGATAGCTCTCCAAGATCGGTGTCCCCATCGTGGTGCTGCCTTATCTCTCGGTTGGGTAAAAGATGACTGTATCCATTGCCCGTATCATGCCTGGAAGTTTCAAGCAGATGGGAAATGTATTAATATTCCTGCTAATCAACCCGGAATTCCTATTCCCAAGAATGCTCGTGTAGATAGCTATCCAATACAGGAAAAATACGGTTTTATCTGGCTATTTTATGGAGACTTACCAGAAGAAGAACGTCCGCCAATCCCACCCTTGCCAGAATTTGAAGACCCAAGCTTACAGAAAATTTTCTTTGAATACGAACTGAATGCTCACTACACCCGCACGCTAGAGAATGATATGGATATGTCTCACGTATCTATTATTCATTCCAAGTCTTTCGGCAATGGGTTTGCATTAGAGCAAAAAATGGAAGATTACGAGCTGAATGTAGGGGACTGGGAGGGTCACGCTAAAGTTAATGTCAGAGATTACACCAAAGCAAAAGACCTTTTTGCCTTTGTGTTTCGCCCATTGAAAGCCAATGTGAAGGTGACTCTAGGCTTTTATATGCCTAATATCACTCGGTTAGTGGTTGACTTCGGTCGTGGCAAGCTGGTTAATTTTACTGTCCATGTTCCTGTTGACGATCGCACCACTATTACCAAGCGAATTCAGTTTCGCAGTTTTCTAACTTTCCCTTGGGCCGATGGCATCTTTCAACGAGCAGCTTACAAAGTTGTAATGGAAGATAAGGGAGTGGTTGAGTCCGAATATCCGATGGCAGTCCCGGATAAGTTGTCAGACGAAGTTCACGTTCCTTGCGATAACTTATCTCTTGCTTATCGCAAACTTCGGCAAAAATGTTTGGCTATGGGATGGGGTATGAAACCTTATCAGAACCAATCAGATAACTCGAACGAAAATTTAATGCCACCTTCTTCTGAGAAAACAGAATGGTTTGTTTCAGCCATAGTGAGCGATCGCTCATGAACAGCTTCTGTCTTATTGAAGAACTAAATTTAGAGTTCGCATAACTAGGGCGGGCAAGATGCCACTGGTGTCAACTTAACGCGAAACCGCACGTCCGCCAGGGATTGTAAATCCCTGTCTCATAGCTAAAGTCCTCTGAAGAGGACTAAAGAGCGCAAAAATTTTCAGTCTACTTCAGTAGACTTGAGCAATTAGTCAGGGATTTACAATCCCTGGCGGGTGAACAACACCCAATCAGTACGCTATTTTTGGCTTAAGTTGACACCAATGGCAAGATGCCCACCCCACAAGATTGGATTGTTGCAAATCCCAAATTCTTGAAATGACAATTATTAAATCCAGGGAGAAATGTATGGGGAATTATACGTTATTGCAAGCGGCGCGAGGTGAGGTACTCGATCGCCCTCCGGTATGGGTGATGCGCCAAGCAGGTCGCTACATGAAAGTTTATCGAGACTTGCGTCAGAAGTATCCTTCGTTCCGCGATCGCTCCGAGAACCCCGATTTAGCGGTGGAAATCTCACTGCAACCTTTCCGTGCCTTCCAACCCGATGGGGTGATTATGTTCTCAGATATCCTCACGCCGTTGCCTGGTATGGGTATCTCCTTTGACATTATCGAAAGTAAAGGACCAATATTTGAGCAGCCAATCCGCACGCCAGCCCAAATTGAAGCGCTGACTGACCTCGATCCCGAAGCTTCTTTACCCTTCGTGCAGCAAATTCTGAAGACGCTACGCCAAGAAGTTAACGGTCAAGCTACCGTCTTGGGCTTTGTTGGCGCTCCTTGGACGCTAGCTGCCTATGCAATTGAAGGTAAAAGCTCGAAAGACTACGCCATTATTAAAAGGATGGCTTTCTGCCAACCTGCGATGCTGCATCAATTTTTAGGGAAGCTGGCAGATGCGATCGCAGTTTACGCCCGCTACCAAATTGATGCCGGTGCCCAAATCGTGCAACTGTTTGACTCTTGGGCGGGACAACTCAGCCCTGAAGATTTCCAAACGTTTTCTCTACCTTACCTGCAACGAGTCGTGCAACAGGTGAAAGCAACGCACCCGGACACGCCCCTGATTTTGTATATCAACAACAGTGCTGGAATCCTAGAGTTAATGGCGCAATCGGGTGTTGATATCATCAGCGTGGACTGGACTGTAGATATGGCAGTAGCACGGCAGCGACTCGGCGCAAATATTGGAGTCCAAGGAAATATCGATCCCTGCGTGTTGTTCGGTACTAAAGAGCTAATCCGCGATCGCATTCTGGACACGATCCGCAAAGCGGGGAATCAGAAGCACATCCTCAATCTCGGTCACGGGATTTTACCGAACACTCCAGAAGAGAATGTTGCTTTCTTTTTCGAGACAGTCAAGCAACTCAACTACGCGTCAAACAATCTCAACTAAAAGCTATGACTTCAGTGCAACCCGCTTCATCTAACATTTCCAGTCCCGTTCGCACCATCCGCATCGGTTCTCGTAAAAGCCAACTCGCACTCGTGCAAACTTACTGGGTTCGAGAACAACTCCAGCAACGCTTTCCCGATATTTCCTTTGAAGTCCACACCATGTCCACCCAAGGCGACAACATCTTGGATGTGGCCTTAGCCAAGATTGGCGATAAGGGATTATTCACCAAAGAACTTGAATTGGGAATGCTCAATCAGGAGATTGACTTTGCGGTTCACTCTCTCAAGGATCTGCCAACCTGCTTGCCAGAGGGGTTAGCCTTAGCAGCCGTAACAGAACGGGAAAACCCAGCAGATGCTTTAGTTGTGCATCAAAAGCACAAAGATAAGCAAATCGATACGCTGCCAGAAGGCACAGTTATCGGCACTTCTTCCCTGCGCCGCCTTGCACAATTGCGTTATCACTTCCCCCATTTTACTTTTAAGGATGTGCGCGGCAACTTAAATACGCGCTTGGCAAAGTTGGATGCTGGAGAGTACGATGTGCTGATTTTGGCAGCCGCAGGGTTGCAGCGATTGGGAATGAGCGATCGCATTCATCAAATTCTGCCAACTGAACTCTCTCTTTATGCCGTCGGACAGGGAGCGTTAGGGATTGAATGCCGTGCTGACGATTTGCAAGTGCTGTCATTACTCAAAGCAATCGAACACATCCCTACCCGCGATCGCGTTTTAGCCGAACGTGCTTTCTTACGAGAACTAGAAGGTGGTTGCCAAGTACCAATCGGTGTTGATACGCAGCTAGACGAAAATACACTGACATTAACAGGGTTAGTCGCCAGCGTTGATGGCAAACGTCTAGTTAAAGATTCTGTTAGGGGCAATGTTAGCGAAGCAGAAAATTTAGGTATTCAATTAGCTCATAAATTGCGGCAACAGGGAGCTACAGAGATTTTGGCTGAAATTTTCCAGACAGTTCAGCGTAGTTAGGGACTTATACCAATTCTGTATGAAGATGCGCCAAACTATATGAGGAACGAACCGCAAAGGGCGCAAAGGACACAAAGAAGAAAGAAAATTTGGCGCAGCCTCACAAAGAAATGGTATTACAACTCAAAAAATATCCTGTCGCTGTGTAGGCAGGGGGCAGGGGGGAAACAGAAAAATACGATTAAAGGGAAAGGATTTTTTCGCTCGCCGCTTTCCCCTTTCCCCTTTACCCCTTACCCTTTACCCTTTACCCTTTCATCGTTCATCTTAATATTATGTTTCCAATTCATCGCCCGCGTCGGCTGAGAAGCCATCCCCAATTGCGGCGGATGGTGCGCGAAAACGTCCTGACAACTAGCGATTTAATCTACCCGCTTTTTGCCGTACCGGGTGAGGCGATCGCTAACGAAGTCAAATCCATGCCCGGAGTTTACCAGCTTTCTGTAGATAAAATCGTGGAGGAAGCCAAGGAAGTTTACGACCTCGGCATTCCAGCCATTATTTTATTTGGCATTCCTGAAGATAAGGATTCAGACGCAACGGGCGCTTGGCACGATTGCGGGATCGTTCAAAAAGCCACTACTGCCGTTAAAGAAGCCGTACCCGACTTAATCGTGATTGTCGATACTTGCTTGTGCGAATACACTAGTCACGGTCACTGCGGCTATTTAGAAGTAGGAGATTTAACCGGGCGTGTTCTCAACGACCCAACGCTGGAATTGCTGAAAAAAACGGCAGTTTCACAAGTCAAAGCGGGTGCAGATATCATCGCGCCATCGGGAATGATGGATGGTTTCGTGCAAGCCATTCGTTCGGGTTTAGATGAAGCAGGCTACCAAGATACGCCAATATTATCTTACGCCGCCAAGTATGCCTCGGCTTATTACGGGCCTTTCCGCGATGCCGCCGACTCAACACCGCAATTTGGCGATCGCAGAACCTACCAAATGGACTCCGGTAACAGTCGTGAAGCCTTAAGAGAAATCGAACTCGACATTACCGAAGGTGCAGATATGTTAATGGTCAAGCCAGCCTTGGCTTACATGGATATTATCTGGCGTGTTAAGGAAGCAAGCAACTTACCCGTTGCTGCTTACAACGTTTCTGGCGAATACTCGATGGTTAAAGCTGCTGCCCTCAACGGTTGGATTGACGAAGAACGGGTGGTCATGGAAACATTGACTGGCTTTAAACGGGCTGGCGCTGACTTAATTCTCACCTATCATGCCAAAGATGCTGCTCGTTGGTTAGCAAAACTTGGTAATTAAACTTTAATGCATCGACCTGCACCTTTAATGCATCGCCCTGCACCTTTGATGCATCGCCCTGCACCTTTGATGCATCGCCCTG
>NZ_JBDNJQ010000019.1:0-68441 GCF_051172895.1 Nostoc sp. CALU 1950
CTCTAATTCCATTTGGTTTGCGTTCTCTCATATCGCTTTTAGTCTAAACTCCAGTTGACAGGCTCTTAGATAAAAATTGCAACACCCTGCACTTTAGGAGTACAGGGTGTAATACAGCTAAATTTTGTGTGATTCCCAGTTTCTATTTACCTCAAAGCCAATCTCGGTAAGCTGATATTTCATTTACGCTGATTTCAAATGGCATCCCCTTGCCAAATGGCGGATAAACGCGGATTTTGCCATTGCTAGCAAACCGCTCTAATCTATTACCCAACTGGGCAATATTGCTAACAATATGCCAGTAAGATACTAAATCAGGGCAGTCAACAATTAATGTGAGGATGCTAGCATTTGTTGTGATATACCACTGACAATTAGACAACAGGACTCGCGTAATGCGATCGCAGGCTAGATAAAAGCATCTGCCAGTAGACTGTTCTAGCTCCATTTGCAGCATTCCATCCTGTTTCGTTACCTCAGTGGGAGGTAAATCATCGGGAGGAAGCAAGTATAGTTTAGAAGACATAATTTCGCACCTCTTGGTTGTAGCGCGTCAAACTGTCCAGGTTTTTTTGCAGATCCGCAGACGAGGGTTTGAGTGCTAGCGTACCTAAATCTAATTCGTCCTGAAATTTCTTGATTTTGTTTCGACAAGTCTCCACATCACCGATAATTGAATTCTCAATCAAATAATCTTCGTCGAAACAAATATTTGTGCGATCAAATGGTTTTTGGTTGGGATTCGCACTATTTTGCAATACTTGAGCCGTATTAGCTTTCATTTTCTGGCTAAATTGGCGAACGAAAGGTAACGCTTCACTCACAGCCTCATCAAATGTTTTGCCAACAAAAAAGAAGCGTGCCAGCACCAACTTTTCCGCACCACTAGAATTTAAGGCTCGATATTTGGCAACAGTATCTTTCAATCTCTCTAGGGAAAATGGCGGCCCACCCATCAAGCTGAAGGAATGTTTAGCGGCAAACTCGATACCATCATCGCCGCCAGTGGCAACATACACTGGTATTTGACTCTGCAATGGTTTTGGGTAAATTGTCAGGCGATCGCACTGATAATACTTACCGTTAAATGATACATCAGTTTCATATAACAGCTTGTGAATCAGTGCGATCGCCTCTAGCATCTTGGGACGGGCTTCACTGGGGAGTGTTGCAAAATGCTTATTTTGTTGGGGAAAGGGGCCACCTTTAGCAACTCCAAACAATAATCGTCCATTGCAAAGGTTATCCAGAGTGGCAATATCTTCCGCTACCCGAATCGGGTTATGGAATGGCAGTAACACCGCCGCCGTCCCTAATTGGATAGTTGAAGTCAATCCCGCCAAGTGTGCCATTAACAGCAACATAGACGGGCTGAGATTGGATTCACTAAAATGATGCTCACTCACCCACGCTTCCTCAAAACCTAAGCTTTCAGCCTGTTTTACCAGCGCTACTTGCTCAAACATGGCACGATGAGCATCTTGGTGAAAATTATCGTAATTGCAGAAAATTCCAGTTTTCATTACTTGCGTTAATACTTTGTACTCACCGTAGGTGCTGGCTATTCTGGTTTGTAGTAAGCACTTTAGTGCTTAAATATTTGAAGACTAAATTCCTCTCTACAAACACATTTCCCCTCTTAATTAATGCGATGAATTACTAAGTTGCAACCCACTGCAACTCCAACCATAGGCGTGGGTTGTTCTCTTTTACCTTCGACATCGGATCGCGCAATAATCGCTTGGCATTCATGCAGACAACCTGGATTAAACCCATATTGTCTGCTACTTCTCTGAGTATTTCTTTTTGAGCTTGCACACAGGAAATCATTTCGTCAGAGCAATAAATTCCTATATATTGCAAACGTCTGGCAGGTCGTCCCCAAAAACAGGTGATGACTTTCACATAACACCCATCCAGCAATTCCCCAACTTGCGGATAGTAATGGTTGACGACTCTTGTGAATTCTTTGGCTAAGATATCTTCAGCAATCATTGGAACTGATATTTCTGTAGCGTCCATCACGCTATTTAATATAACATAATTTTGTCAGTTAAATATGACAAAATAGCCTATTAGGCTTAAATAAAATGTTAAATATTAATTGAATAATAATTCAGGAGTCAGAATTCAGAATTCAGAATTTAGAATCAAGATGCGACGCTCTAAAATACTCACTATCCGCTTTTTCGGTCAGAATTTATTCTGTTACACCATTTCACGAAAATCTTGATACATATAGATTTTTCGTAGGGGTTTAGCACTGCTAAACCCTTACCCACGTATTTGTATCATTATTAAAGTGAAATAGTATTAGCGGGGCATTTAGCCCATTCTGGCTCCTGACTCCTGAATTCTGTTCAATAAAAAAAGAGGTGTACTTTATTTAGTATACCTCCGTGCGTAAAGCATCTTTATAGGACTTACGCAAAAATAATTGAAAAGCCTATTATTCCGTAGCGGTAATTCATGAATTACCGCTACTTACGACGTATTTTGCGTAAGTCCTACTTTATTGTTGAATTCTAACTTTTGAATTTTAATTATTATTATCGAGCATTGCGTTCACAAACTAAAACCTCTGCTACGATATCCGGCACATTCATAAAGTCTGTAAATCCTTCAGAACCACGGATTGGTGATATAAATGTATAGTTTGGATCACACACTCCATTGTCATACACTTGAATAAACCACCTATCGGGAAATCCTTCCACACCTAATTCCACAGTGTACCAACTCTCGCCAATCAGACGAGAGTTAAAGATTGTGAACCACTCTCTGTTTTCTTCTGAGATATTCCAATCTGCCATGAGCAGTTCTAAAGCTATTTGTCCTGCATCCGTTGAAGTCAACAGCATTTTTACTCCTTATTTGCAACTTCAGTATTTGCAACTTCAGTACTGGGAACTTCCGGGTATAAACCCAATTCTTTAGCTAGCTCACGCGCCACAAAAAATAAAAATTTGGCACCATCTTGATTGCCTTCATGGGCAAACATAGTTGCTACTTGTAACATTGTTTCTACGAAACCAGAATCAATCAATTCTGGCTTTGATTCCAAAATTTCTGGTTCTTGACCATTAGGGCATCTGAGTAATTCGTCAATCAGATTAAAATACAGTTGTTGGCGTTGTTCTGACATGGTAATTTTGTTGATTTGAGTGAGTAAATTGTGAATAGGTTACTGTTCGATACTTTGCTGCCACAGTCTTTCCAACATTTCAACTTGTTCTTTTAAAACAGCAGCACGATGAACAAGATACCTGTCGTAAAAGAGAATCCCTAACCCAACACAAATCGGGGTTAACAAGAAGAACCATTGCAGGATAGTAGCAAATTTATATTGTTCAGCAACAATCAGCATTTGATGAACCACATTACGATCAGAGGATTGAATGCTAGTCTGAGGGGAATGTGTACCCTCTGTTCGGGGAGCCAAGGTGGGAGCCTGTGTACTAGCATTGTTCACTTCGTAAGCTAAATTCTGGGATTTTACTAACTCCAGATGTCGCTCCCAAACTATGCCAAATACTACTAGCTCTGGTGAAAGCACTGCTAAGGTAACGACGAAAACTGTAAGGACATTTAAAAGTTTGGCTTTCATCTTGGCTCTCCCTTGCTAGGTAGTATGCACCCCAATACTTCTCGGATTTTGGGGAAAAGGGGAACGGGAAAGGGAAAAGAAAAAATCTTTACTCCTTAACCTTTAACCTTTAACCTTTTTCCCAAACCCGATTCCGAGTTAAAAGTGATTAACCGAGAAGTATTGATATGCACCCAGTAAGAAAATATCTTTTGCTGTTTAGCTAAAGTAGTTATATATTTCTACCTCTGAAACAGTTTTGATATTAAAATATGTGTAAACGGTAATTTTCACAATTGTTAGTTCTCAGTTATTTTTCTAATCACCACTGATCACTGACTAATGAAAATTTACCAACTTTTTCACAAAACGTAGGATTATTCAGTCAGAAATAACGCACTTAGATTCTGGAATCTGGTTGCATCCTAGTCTCAAAAGAGAGATTAAGAAGTCCCCCCTAGTTCACTAAGCTTTCGCTTAGGAATGTTGGGGGGTAGAGGGGAATCTCTGCGTAAATCCTATACGATTTATATCAGCCGCTCTCCACAAAACAGTTTACCCCAGCCCTGTTAAGATTATTAAATTCATTAGAATAGTACTCAAAGGCTGTAATTCCTATCTGATAAGTCTTATAAAAATTAATTGGGGTATGGGTGCTAGTGTTTTTGAGACGAGGTGCTAGTGTTTTCGAGGTGGGGTTCTGGTGTTTTTGTACTCAACCTAAAAGCAATGTAGACAATGATTCAGGACTATTTTTGATGCAAATTTGGTCGGGTAAAATCTGCACTCAAAAAAGAATACCAATGTCTCTTGATCAAGATAGACTAATAATTTATGAAAAGCAATTAAATGTTTGGAAAGTAGATTATCTTTCCCTAACAAATAGAAAAAATGGTGGAAATTATTCATATATACAGAATTACAGAAATCGAATCTCAAGCAAAGAGACAATAGTCAGCAATTTCAAATGGTAAAATAGAAGGATGCTTCCCTAGTCCTCTGCTGAAGTGAGAATCAATCGGAACATCTAATAAAAGTTCTTCCTAAACTTTCATATTTTGTGGTTTAGTTAGAATACATAGTATATGCACTCATTGACACTACACTACAAATTAAATACACAAAAGCTTATTGTTATAAGTAAATACTCTGTACTAAGATTTAGGATTTTAGGAGATAAATAATGCGGATTGCTCAAGACATCACAGAACTGATTGGACGAACTCCTTTAGTTCAACTGAACAAGATTCCCCAAGCTGAGGGAGTAGTAGCAAGGATAGTTGTCAAATTAGAAGGTATGAACCCAGCGGCTTCGGTGAAAGACCGCATTGGTTTAAGTATGGTACTCTCAGCAGAAGCGGCTGGCTCAATTTCCCCTGGAAAGACCATTTTAGTTGAACCTACCTCTGGTAATACAGGAATTGCTCTAGCGATGGTAGCAGCAGCGCGTGGCTACCGTTTGATTTTGACAATGCCAGAGACGATGAGCCAAGAACGACGAGCTATGCTCAGAGCTTATGGTGCGTCTTTAGAATTGACACCAGGTGCTGAAGGAATGCGGGGAGCAATTCGCAAAGCCGAAGAAATTGTCGCTAATACTCCCGATGCTTTTATGTTGCAACAGTTCCGCAACCCTGCTAATCCCAAAGTTCACCAGGAAACCACCGCCGAAGAAATTTGGGCAGATACAGACGGGGAAGTAGATATCGTCATTGCTGGGGTAGGTACTGGTGGGACGATTACTGGGATTGCAGAAGTACTCAAACAGCGCAAGCCGACTTTTAAAGCGATCGCAGTTGAACCCAGCAACAGCCCAGTTCTCTCTGGTGGTGAAGCTGGCCCACATAAAATTCAAGGTATTGGGGCGGGATTTATCCCAGATGTTCTCCGCCTAGAATTAGTTGATGAAGTAATTAGAGTCAGCGATGAACAAGCGATCGCATTTGGACGACGCTTGGCAAAAGAAGAAGGCTTATTGTCTGGAATATCTTCTGGCGCAGCTTTGTGTGCCGCCATTCAAGTAGGTAAACGTCCAGAAAATGCCGGACGTTTAATCGTGATGATTCAGCCTTCCTTTGGTGAACGTTACCTCAGCACACCTATGTTTCAAGACTTGTCCTTAGAAACTGCTGGCGTCCGTTAAGGATAACTGTAGGGGCATACAGCTGTAGCCCCTACTTCATACAAACGAAAACTGCTTTCTGCCTTTCTTTGTAAGTATTAAAGAGTGGTATTTCAAGCAACAACAATGTTCTTGCTAATTTCCTGTGAAAGTGGAATGCGGATTTGAAACTCCGCTCCCTGTCCGGGTTCTGAGATGCAAGAAAGTGAACCACCATGTTTTTCGGTGACAATTTGGTAACTAATCGACAAACCCATACCTGTCCCTTTGCCCACAGGTTTTGTGGTGAAGAAAGGATCGAACAGGCGTCGTCGAATAGACTCTGGTATACTTAGACCATTGTCTGCAATCCGAATTTCCACTTGATGAGTATTAATTTGCTCAGTATGAATAGTAATGGTTGGAGTTGTTATTTGTCCTTGATTGTCTGCTAATGACTCTTCCAAAGCATCGATCGCATTACTCAACACATTCATAAACACTTGATTCAGCTGCCCTGCATAGCATTCCACTTGGGGCAGATTGCCGTAGTTTTTCACAAGCTGAATATCGGGACGATCTGACTTTGCTTTAAGGCGATGTTGCAGAATCATTAGGGTACTGTCGATCCCCTCATGAATATTAACGGCTTTAATCTCGGCTTCATCCATGCGTGAGAAGGTTCGTAGAGAAGCGACAATTTGTCGAATCCGGTCTGCTCCAACCCACATAGAAGACAGTAGCTTAGGCAGGTCTTCCAGCAGGAATTCCAGATCAATTGCCAGGGCTTCTTCCTGAATCTCTGGATGGGGAGATGGGTAATGTTTCTGGTAAAGTTCCAGTAGTCCCAGCACCTCTTGGGTGTAGTTGTTGGCATGGGTCAGGTTGCCAAAGATAAAATTGACCGGATTGTTGATTTCGTGGGCAACACCTGCTACTAGTTGCCCCAAGCTCGACATTTTCTCGGTCTGCACAAGTTGAGCCTGGGTTTGTTGGAGTTTGTGCAGGGATTGTGCGAGTTGTTCTGCTTTTTCTCGCTCTCGCGTTTCGGATGCTTGGAAAGCTTCGTTTTTAGCTTCGAGTTCTTGTGATTTGGTTTCCAGTTGTTGCGAGTAGGTTTGCAGATTGGTGTAGAGACGAGCGTTGTCGAGCGCAATGGAAATTTGTGCTATCAACAGACTCAGCACATTTACCCGTTCTGGGGTAAAAGCACCAGTAATGAGATTATTTTCCAGATAAATAATACCAGTAAATTTGCCAGAGTGAATCAACGGTAGACACAAAATCGACTTAGATTGATAAGTGGTGATATAAGCATCAGCCGCAAAACGGGAGTCTTTAACAGCATTGTCTAAAACTAAGTTGTTTCTGGTTCTTTCAACATAGTTGAGTAAAGCAACTGGGAGCAAAGCTGAATCAATTTCATCTTTCGAGTTAACAATAGCAGTTGATACACTAACGTCCTGACCTTCAACAATTCCCACTGCTTCTAGCAGCCATTGATTATCGTGCTTGGCAATAAAGTAACCTTGTTCAGCGCCAGCATTTTCGATGACAATCTTCATCAATTTTTCAAGCAGGTGAGTTAGCACCATTTCTTCCGACAGCACCTGAGCAGCTTTCATCACTGTCATGAAGTCGAGAATGTGAGCGCCTCCAGTGGTCGTAGAGTGTGTTTGAATAGTGTGCAGGTAATTCGTTTCTAGTTTTTCTGTATTTGATTGCACAATCAATTGCGGATAACGTGCTTCTAAATCTTTGACTTTAGCAACAGCGCCCCAATGGCTATAGGCGTAGTAGGCATTGGTCATGTAGGTTTGAGCGATCGCTTCTTTACCCCATAACAAATAGAATTTGGCTGCGAGTTCGTAAGCGATCGCTTCTTCGTTGATGTACTTGTTTTCTTTCGCAAGTGCGATCGCCTGATCGTACATCTCAATGGCTTCTATTTTTTCGCCTAAAATTCGATGCCGTTCTGCCTCTACTAAATAAAATTTGTGTAAATGATTCATTGGGGCATGATCCGCCCATTTTTGCATTTTTTCTTGATTAGCTTGGACGCGATCGCGAATTTCCTGTTGCTCTGACTCTGAGCGATCGCCATACACCGCTAGCCGTACTAAAGAATCGTAACAATGGAATACAGGAACAAAGGGCATTCCTACCACTGTATCTAAATACTTCTCTGCTATAGCGAGATTCTCAATCGCTTCTGAGTAATTTTCAAACCAATAACAAAGTAAAAATTTGTTCAAATATATGTAGCCAACTCCCGCATTATCGTTCGCTTGCTGGTGCAATGGCAACCTGATCTGCTCATCGCAGGCATCACCCTTTAGAAGGCACGGATTTTCACTTTTTCCGAGCAGATTTAAGGTAGCCTGCCAATAGATTTCTATATAATTAAGCGCTGTTTCTTGCTTGATTTTATGAATAGCATCTCTGTTTCTTGCTATCTCTCTTTCAAGGACAGTCAATTCTTTACCGCTAAAGTAAGCTAAACAGGAGTACTGGAGTAGACTATAGCCTGCATATTCTAAATCTCCTGTTTCCATCCCGCTAGAATAGCCTGATAACAAAGGCTCTAAGGTTTCTCTTAAATGCTCTTTCCAATGTCGGATAAATAGATTTACGATGAAAAGTGTCTTAGGTTTGATTTCTTGAGCATTTAACTTTGACAATAGATTTAAAGCTAATTGGCCGAACTGATAACCTGAATCAATATCTCCCACAATGGCACAAAGAAGAAAACCATAATTGGCATAAGCAAAGGGAGAAACGGAAGCATTACCATATTGGACGGATAATTGTACTTGTTTGCACACCGTCAATGGCAATAGTGCCGGAGCAGCAATGTATGCAGGAGCAAAAATACTTGACAATAGTCTCATGGCTGCTAATTTATAGCGATCGCTCATTTGAGGCAGGTCAATTAAATCCTCAATTTGTGTTCCACTCAAAATTGCCGCAGTTTCTGCCAATGCTTGCCCAATATCTGATGGGTTCGGCTGTTGGGGAAACTCAACTCCCAATAGCTTTAAAACTTCTAGCGCTGTGTTAACCGCTTCTAGCAGCCTGTTCTGCGCCATATAAGCTTGCATCTGGACTTCATACACTTTAATTTTGTCCAGTAGCGTCATAGCGCAGTTTTGGATTATTTCAAAGAATCTCTGCATTTCTTCAAAATCACCGCTCAAAAAAGCCGCCTCTGCTGCTTCTGAGTAGAGTGTTAATGTCAGTTCATATTCACACTTCCAGCTTTCTTCTACTAACAGTCCTAAAGCAACTTGCAAATATTTGACACCGGAATCGTGCGCTGTGGCTGCTTTAGCTCTCTGTCCGGCGATGAGATTGAGTTCTGCAAGTTGATATTTTTCGGTTTCAGATATCAGTAAATCAGTACCGTAATTGAGTTGATTAACTAAAGCAAATATATTTTCTTTACGTTCTTCAGGTGTAGTGTTTTGCAGTAGTAATTGACCAATTTTCAGATGCGTTGCTTTCTTCTGCTCATCGGGAATCAGACAATATGCCGCTTGCTGTACTCGGTCATGTAAAAACTTGTAATCAACTTTGATATCAGTTAAAGCAATTTTGCCAGATTCCTCCTGACTAAAGACTAAGGGAATTTTGTAATCCTGACTTAAAGGCAAAATTAACCCAGCTTGCAGGGCTGACCACAATTGCGCCGCAGTCGTTAGAGAAGATGTTTCATTAACGATCGCCAATACATCTAAGTTAAAAGTATTACCAATACAAGCAGCCAGTTTCAGGACTTTTTGCGTTTCTAATGAGAGTTTACGAATATTTCTCGCTGTCAGTTCAACAACATTTAGGTCGCTAATGCCAATCGCTTGAATATGTTGAATATCCCACTGCCACATCCCAAACTGGAAGTCATACGTTAGCAAGTCTTCTTGGTGTAGGGTTTTCAGCAATTGTGTTAAGAAGAACGGATTTCCCCCGGTTTTGTGGAATAGTAATTCTGCTAGTGGCTGACTGCATTCTATGTGATTAAATGTATCGCCAATTAACGCTTCCACATTCATTAACTGCAATGGTGATAAGACAATGTTATTCACTAGTGCACCAGAGGCTTGAATCTTGGACAAACTCATCATCAGTGAATGGGTGGGCGACACTTCATTATCACGGTATGCCCCGATTAGCAATAAATATTTGCGTTCAGTATCCGTTATTAATAGCTCAATTAAGTTCAGCGATGCCGAATCTGCCCACTGTAAGTCATCAAGAAACACAACTAAGGGATGGTCTTGGTTCGTGAATACCCCAATGAATTGCCCAAAGACGCGATTGAAGCGATTTTGCGATTCTGTCGCTCCCAATTGTGTTACATCTGGCACAGTTCCAATAATTAGTTCGACTTCTGGAATCACATCAATAATGACTTGTCCGTTTTCTCCCAACGCAGTTAACAGTTTCTCTTTCCACCCTTGGATTTGGGCAACGCTTTCGGTGAGTAATTGCTGAATCAAAGATTGGAATGCCTGAATCAACGACGCATATGGAATATTGCGCTTGAACTGGTCAAACTTGCCTGCAATGAAATAACCCCTTGCTCCCACAATCGGTTTATGAACTTCATTGACGACACTTGTCTTGCCAATACCCGAATAACCAGAAACTAGCATGAGTTCGCTGCTACCATCTGCCACACGCTCAAATGCAGCCATCAATGTTGCTACTTCTGCTTCGCGTCCATACAGCTTTTGCGGAATCAAAAAATGCCCAGATTTGTCCTGTCTCCCTGGTACGAAGTTTTCAATCTTGCCAATCACTTGAAGCTGAAACAAGCAGTCCTCTAAATCCGCTTTCAGTCCCCAAGCGCTTTGATACCGCTCCTCTGCTGTTTTCGCTAACAGCTTCAAAATAATTGCACTAATCGCCTCTGGCACATTTCCCAGAACGCGACACACGGTTTTTTGACAGGGTACGGCTGGCATTTTGGCGATGTGACAGTGTATCAACTCCATCGGGTCAGCAGCATAAAACGGCAGCGTACCCGTCAGCATTTCATACAAGGTGACACCCAACGAATAAAAGTCGGTGCGATAGTCGCACACCCGATTCATTCTGCCTGTTTGCTCAGGCGACATATAGGCAAGGGTACCTTCGAGCAAATGAGGATTGCTCAAGGTGGTATTTTCTTGATCAAGGCGTGAGGAGATACTGAAGTCAATCAGTTTAATTTCCCCAGATTCAGGATTAATTAGAATATTGTGCGGCTTAATATCTTTATGTATAATTTTTTGGGCGTGCAGCTCTCCTAATGTGTGTGCCAAATTAATCGCCACCTTCAGAAAAATAATTAAGGTGGTTGTTTGAGTGGCAATAAGTTCTTTGAGCAAGCAACCTGGAATATCTTCTAAAACTAAAGCTAGACCATGCTGATAATTCTTTAACTCGTAGGCTTTAACAATGCCAGAAATTCGTAGCGGCTCAATGATTTGATATTCGTGGCGCAGTCGAGCAACATCTTCTAGAGGTGGATGTTCGCACAGAAGAGTTTTGATTACGACAGAAGCATTATCGGTTTCTCGCCGTCCACGATAAATGACGGTTTTACTACCGGAGTGAAGAGTTTCGAGGAGTTGATAACCAGATAAAGTGGCTGTCATAATTTTTTCTTGCAATATAAGCATTCTTAATATGCCCATGCAAGTTTAGCTTCGTAACATCTGAGACAAAAATAAGCATATTTTTACGAGATGTTACGAACACTAATTCACTCCGAAGTTGTATATTGATACTTGAGGTATTGTTACATCTCAAACTCAATAATTCAGGTTTTAATAGATTACATCACTTTGACATCCTCCCACCACTAATTCGGAGTACCGAATATAGTGGGGGATTCCAAAGATTACTCTTTGGGTTTCCTCTTTCCACGAGTTGATTTGCTTGAAGGAATTTCTTCACTCAAGTATTGATCAGTCTCTCCAGAGGCGTTAGTTCCGACGTGACCCGCCGTACTCAATCCTTTTTCTAATATGTTCCGTGCTGCGTTCCAATCCCTATCTTGGGTATGTCCACAATGAGGACAAACATGGGTTCTAGTGCTAAGAGTTTTTTTCACAACCTCTCCACAATTAGAGCAATTTTGCGAAGTGTAGTGAGGTGGAACGGCAACCGTTACCACGCCAAACACTTTACCAAAATATTCAACCCACTCACGAAACAGCGACCACGACGCATCACTGATAGATTTAGCCAAGCGATGATTCTTGACCATATTACGCACCTGCAAATCTTCATACGCCACGAGGTCGTTAGACTTCACTACGCACCTTGCTGTCTTAACAGCAAAGTCTTTACGTTGGCGACTTACTTTGAGATGTTTTCGCGCAAGTTTATTTCTAAACTTGACTCTGTTATTAGAACCTTTTTTAGTCTTAGACAAGCGGCGTTGCAACCGTTTCAAAGACTTTTCACTCTTACGCAGGTGTCGGGGATTGGCGATGGTTTCCCCATTACTATCGGTCAAAAAGTGGTTCAATCCAACATCAATACCAATAGTTTTACCTGTTGGTTCTCGCCTTTCTACTCGCTCTTGGTCGATGCAAAACTGGGCATAGTACCCATCGGCACGACGAACGACACGAACACGCTTGAACTGTTTGAGTTGGTAGAAATGCAGGTCACGGGTTCCCCACAACTTGAAGGTTCCTGCTTTAAACCCATCTGAGAAAGTGATATGCCTGCGGTCGTCAGAAAGTCGCCATCCACAGGTTTTGTATTCAACAGAACCATGTGTTTGTTCTTTCTTAAACCTTGGAAATCCTTTCTTGCCTGGTTTAGACTTTTTGCAATGATCAAAAAATCGAGCAATTGCAGACCACGCCCTTTCAGCGCTGGCTTGTCTTGCCATCGAATTAAGCTTGGCGACCCAAGGGAACTCAGTGTTAGCAGCAAGTACAGCGCAGAATTTACTCAGATCGTATCGCCCAACGCCCTTGTTATCCATCCAGTACCGAAGACAAGCATTGCAAACAAACCGCGCAGTTCTAATCGCTTCATCAAGCGCTTGATACTGTACGTTTTGTCCCTCAAGTTTTGCTTCAAATACCAGCATATTTACGTCATATCTACTAACGTAAATCATTAGCATGGATTTGCGAAAAACTCAACTATTCTCTCTCCCCCACTGGCTTACAGCCAGTCATTTGTCGGAGAATGTCTCGTTTTTCGCCCTCGATTCATCTCGCCGCCAAATCACAGATTATGGCGGGAGCCTTCTCTCCGATTTAGGTAAAAATCCTCTACTAATGTTTACAGTTGCCTTTCTTTTGGTGTTCATGACCATGTTCATGATGACCATGACCGTGGGAGCAGCCTTGCAAATTTTCCTTCATCAGATTGTCGCTAATTTGTTGCAAGGATTCATCCACAGCTTGTAAGCCAATCCAAGCATCAATCTTTTGTACATCAAATCCTACCTCGCGCTGTTCGCCTACTTCTAACAAAGGACGGCGAATCAACAACGGCTCTTTCAGCATCAGCGCCAAGGCGGTTTGTTCATCTAGTTTTTCAGGAACTACCTCACCAGATTTTACCTTTGGGGCGGAAGGATTAAACCATTCAGCTACAGGGCGATCGCCAAAAAATGAGCGCAACCGTTCAACTGTCCAAGGTTCTGTTAGCAGGTTGTATGGTATCACCTCATGACCAGCAGCTGTGAGCAAAACTTTTTGCTTAGTACCACCTTTACAGCCTGGTTTGCTATAGAAACTTACTCTTGCCATGCAATTATCTCCTAATTACTCAATTGTTTTTAGTTGGCGCTTTAGCGCTAAAGCGTCTAACTATAAACCCTGACGATGCCTAATTAAAAATTCCTAGCCTGATGAGTACCTAAGTCAAACTCAAATCTCTCATCTGGATCAGTTTCGCCGTAGATATTAAAAGTCACAGTTGGTTCATCACCCATTGCTTCTACACTGTGAATTGCATCAGGAGTGAAGCTAATAATATCCCCTGGCAATAGAGTTATCTCTCCCGTCTGTTCAATTTTGTCCTGAAATTCTGGGCTATGAGTGCGTCGCCAAAAAGTATTTTTTTCCTCACCTTTTAACACCGCTACTATTCCCCATGTCCCATGATTATGAATGGTTGATCGAGTTCCTGGTGCAAATGTTACTGTTTGCACCGTCAACGGAAAACCCAATTCATCATATAGGAGTAAAACAGAGTTTCCCGTTTTGGGTGAAGGCTCTAAATGTTGACTTTGCACCCAGTAGGAATTTACTATCAAGCGCCTTACGAGCATCCGAATTTCTGGCAGACAATTGGCTTCATTGTCACCACTATTGAGAACATCTTCCACCTCAGTTAAAAACCGATAAAGGCGGTAGTTTTCTCTCAATAAATCCCATGCTCTCACAGATTTACAGGCTTGATACTGACCGTCCCCCGTTAGCAGCCAATCCCTACCTTTCATAACTTTTAAATTGATAACGGCGAAGATTGGATGATCAGGATCGGAGAGACATTAGGAATATTGCCTACAGGAAGTTTAGTAGGTATGGTGATAGGAGGAAAGATAGAGTTACTATCAGTAGCCGCTCCTAACAGGGAGTAAGAGGAATATGATCTAGTAGATAACCAATTGTTCATGATTGTTCACCTTGATTTTTGATTGCTGACTAATTAATCATCTTCTTCTGGTGGACGTGTCAAAATATCCAGCAGAATCCCAGCACCAAAATCATTCTTTTCATCTATCTGTTTGACTCTGGTGCTGATTTCTTTTGCTTCCTCGATTGCCCCTAAATTTGCTAGTACTAATCCAGAAGCAGCATAAGCATTTAAGTACAATCGAATTTGTGGGTCTTCTTTGCGATTGACTAATATCGGCTTAAGTTGCTCCCAGTCATCAGGTAATTTTTCTAGTTCTTTAATTTTATCTAATAATTTGATTGTTGTTTGTAGTGCAAGAGAATAATTATTCTTATAATAGAAAAATCTATATGCTGCTACTAAGACATCTGTATTTTCACCAGTCTTAGCTAAAGCTTGTTGAATATACTTTTCCGATTCTGATGTGTTCTCCCAGTTTTGTGCAGCTAAAACTAATAGATTTTTGATGTCTTCTGGAACCTCGAACCATGAGAATTTGTTTGTATTAGCTTGCATAATTAACTCCTGAATGGAGATAAGGAATATCAGGGATATGAGGCAATACGGTTCGGTTAAAGCAAGAGAGGCGACAAATCGCCATCAAGACGAAAGATTGATTATTGTAGAGACGGCGATTTATCGCGTCTTTGCTTTGCCCAATGCCCAATGCCCCACTCCCTTTTAAAACAAAGTAAGAACGTACACCAAGGTGAATAATACAATCCAAATAATATCTACGAAGTGCCAGTAAATTTCTGTCATTTCGATGAAAGTATGATTGGTTGCAGAATATTCACCGGGAAGACGCGATCGCCACAATACTCGTAATATCAATAACAGTCCCACAAAAACGTGCAAACCGTGGAACCCAGTCATGATATAAAAGCAGTTGGCGAAGACGTTGGTAGTCAGACCATATCCTAATGTTGAGTACTCATAAACCTGACCACCCAAGAAAATTGCCCCCATGATTGCAGTAATCGCGTACCACAGTTGCATTCCCTTGACATTATTCTTTTTAATCGCCTTATCACCGAAGTGAATCACGAAACTACTAGACACCAGAATAATGGTGTTAATCGTCGGCACAAGTAGTTCTACTTCAGTTTCTTCTGGAGGCCAAACTGCTGTAATACCTCGGAAAAACAAATAAGTGGCAAAAAATCCGCCAAACATCAGAGATTCAGAGGCGAGGAATGTCAAAAGTCCCCAAACTCTTAAATCGGGATGTTCTTCGTGTCCTGCACTGTGATCTTCGCTTGTCGTAGCTATGGTCATATTGTTTACCCTTAAAGGTGAAGCGTCGGGCAATTGAATTCTTCACAATCTTGATTCTCTTGTGGGATGGGTGTCTCACCCGTCTTAGATTCAGGGCGGGCAGGATGCCCACCCCACAAGAGTTATTGCATAACTAAGCACTAGCTTCCGGTGTTGCAGATGTCTCTACTTCAGTACTATGACCATGACCGTAGTCATAAGGGCCATGAGTCACAACTGGCAACACTTCCCAGTTTTCAATTATGGGTGGTGAGCTAGTTGTCCATTCTAAAGTCAAAGCTTGCCAAGGATTATCACCTGCCAAAGGCCCCTTCAGCCAACTGTAGATCATGTTGATAGCGAAGGGAATTACCGATATCCCTAAAACAAATGAACCAAAGGTACAAATTTGATTGAGGTCGATAAATTGGGGGTCATACATTGCCACTCGTCGGGGCATTCCTTTCAAGCCCAACTCGTGCATGGGTAAAAAGGTCAGATTAGTACCGATAAAGGTGAGGGCGAAATGAATCCGTCCCCAGGTTTCATTCAGCATTCGTCCGGTCATTTTGGGGAACCAGTGATAAATACCGGCGTAGATACCAAAGACAGAACCGCCAAACAGAACGTAGTGGAAATGTCCAACAACATAATATGTGTCATGGACGTGAACATCAAAGGGGGCTGTTCCCATCGTCACACCACTTAAGCCGCCCATGACAAACATGGATAACAAGCCAATGGCGAAAAGCATCGCACCGGTGAAGCGGATTTTACCACCCCAGAGGGTAGCAACCCAGGCAAAAATCTTCACGCCAGTGGGAACTGCAACTATAAGAGTGGAGATGGTGAAGAACATCCGCATCCAACCGGGTGTGCCACTGGTAAACATGTGGTGTACCCAGACAAACAAACCGACAACGCAGATGGCTACACTAGAATAAGCGATCGCTTTATAACCAAAGATTGGCTTACGAGCGTGAACTGGAATTACCTCCGACATGATGCCGAAGATGGGCAGAATCATTAAATATACTGCCGGGTGAGAATAAAACCAGAATAAGTGTTGATAAATTACAACGTTACCGCCTGCATCTGGTTTAAAGAAGGAGGTGCCAAAGTTGAGGTCAAACAACAGCAGAACTAAACCGGCTGCTAATACAGGTGTGGAAAGCAACGCTAGAATAGAGGTTGCCAAGATTGCCCAACAAAACAGGGGCACTTGATCCCATTTCATGCTAGGAACTTTCATCATCAAAATGGTGATCACAAAGTTCAGTGAACCCAAAATTGAAGAAGTTCCTACCAAGACGATCGCAAGTATCCACATAGTTTGAGCAATTGGTGCTGTCACCAAACTCAATGGTGGGTAAGCTGTCCAACCAGATTGGGAACCGCCAAAAATGAAACTACCTAAAATCAGCGCACCGGCTGGTGGGTTTAACCAAAAGGCGATCGCATTCAGCTTCGGGAAAGCCATATCCCTAGCACCGACCATCAACGGCACTAAATAGTTACCAAATCCCCCAATGGCGCTAGGGACAATCCACAGGAAGATCATAATCGTCCCGTGATTGGTCATGAAAGCGTTATACAAATTGGGGTCGAGTACGTCTGCATCTGGTGTTGCTAATTCGACACGGATAGCGATCGCCATCAGTCCGCCAATGAGATAGAACACAAACGCCGTCACCAGGTATTGAATACCAATAACCTTGTGGTCAACATTAAATGTAAAATAATCTTGCCATTTCCACGCCTTCGGATGAGAGGTGTGGCCAGCCACCATTTCCGGTTTATTTCCTTCTGGTGGAGTATTCCGTGGAAATTCTACCTGCGTCATATTTTTTTACCACTATGGGGAGTCCAGGGTCAAACGTCCTGCAATTTTAGATTTTGGATTTTGGATTTTGGATTAAAAGAATGTTTTGGTTTATGTCTCGTCCCTTGTAGGTAGAACCAATCTAAAATCTAAAATCTAAAATCCAAAATCGTTTGACTAATGACTAATGACCAATGACTCTAGAGTTGCTGCACTGATTCCCATTTCATGGGTGTGGGGTGCGAGAAACTCTGATGTTGATAAGTCGGCTGGATTAACCGCAACGACTTGATTGAGATTTTGTTGTTGAGCAATCTGGTTTTCTGTCCGCCAGCTATCATATTCTTCCGCTGTGTGGACAATTACCTCTGTCCGCATTGAACCGTGATAACCACCGCACAACTCAGCACAAACTACAGGATATGTACCTGGTTTGGTAGCAACAAATCGTAGTTCGGTAGGGATACCGGGAAGTGCATCTTGCTTCAAGCGGAAGTTTGGAACCCAGAATGAATGAATTACATCTTGTGCTGAAAGGTTGAGTTGGACATCAGCACCGACGGGAATATGCAATTCCCCAGAGGTAATGCCACTATCAGGATAGTTAAATATCCAGGCATACTGTATGCCTTTGACATCAACAACTAAGTCGGCTGGTTTCCCCAGGGTTTGAGGAGATGCGCCAATCCCAATTGTTGGAGAAACTGTTGTTTCAGAAATATCGCTTAATGTAGCTGCAATAGCTGTTCCCGACTTATGAGCAACATGAGCTGCTGAATGAGGATGACCCGCAGGCTCAAAGCCGCCCATTTGGTTAAAAACATCTACGCTGTAGATGCCCAAACAGAGAACAATCACTGTTGGAATTGCTGTCCAGAAGATTTCTAAGGGAACGTTACCTTCTATTGGCAAACCATCGGTATCATCACCGCGACGGCGACGAAACTTCACCAAAAAAACTACAATTGTTCCTTCTACCACCAAAAAGAGTGCGATCGCAATGGTAAACATAACGTTGAAAAAACCGTCTACCAAAGGCGCTTGTAACGATGCCTGCACCGGCATAAGAGTGTGGTTTTGACCAATCCAAATACTGATTGCTGTAACTACTATCCCAGCAACCAGAGTCCATAGTGAAACAGGAACTTGTTGCATACATGCTACCTGTGTAAACAGTCTTTTAAGGTGTGATTTTTTGGGTTTTAGATATTAGGTATTGGGCACTCAGCATTTTTATCTATTGCCTATTCCCCATTCCCCATTCCCTATTCCCCATTCCCTTTTCACTTATTAACTTTCTAACGTGCAGTCATAAAAAAAGGGGGAAACTTCCAGATTTTTTCCATATCTTTCCCCCAGAAAATTACAAATTATATTTCAACTCCTATGACAAAGTTAGCCCCCTGCTTTCAGAAAAGCTAGTTGTTCCAAGAGGGCACTGTTAGTCCTAATATTGATTAGGCTATATTAGCAGCAAGTTTAAATTTGTTAATAGCTAACATTTTGCGATTTACGGATTTGTTTACTGTGAACTTTTTATTAATTACAGTAAATATTTAGTATTCCCCTCAAGTTACCTTGCCTAGCGCATTAGCGCTTTATACAAACAGTGCCTCCTTGAATGAACAACAATTTTGACTAACTTCCAAAACCTTAATTGTTTAATACAACATGGGTGTAGCAATTCTTGGGGCAAATCCTTGAACAAGCTTCACAACCAATACAATTCTCTGGAGAAGTAACTGCCATTACTTTCCGTTCAATTTCTTCATCATCTTCATCTTCTACAAATTCGCCTTCTTCATTGAGCGCCTTCAAACCTAGCACATTGTAGCCGCATACTTTAACGCATCTGCCACAGCCGATACATTTATCCTTGTCAATTTCTTGAGCGAATTTTGGTGTCCAAGCCTTACCACCAAATGTCAAACCTGTTAGTTGTGCCATGAATAATTCCTCGGCAATTTTGCCTGTCAATCTGTGTGTGCATTAATCATCATATTATCCTAATCTTTTCTTTTTTTGTATTCAAAGCTGACTTTTGTCTCATCAAAATTCGATGACTATGAACACAATTGCACATTGTTTTTTATTTCAAATAATAAATGAAAGTTATTGCCAATAATTATTATACATATTTGGTTATCAACTAACTTATCAGCCATTAACCCTAGTAGATAATGGGGATAATTCAAAAAATCTCTCCTTATATAAAAGAGGTTTTTCAGATAAAAATGATGATATTATTTTTCAAATATATTTAGGTTGAGGCAGATAGATATAGATAAACTGTATACATGAATACAAAATAATATGTTCATGAGTTACAGTTTGATATATGCAATATGTATTTTATAAAGCAACAATTTTAAATTCGCTTTGGATTCAATTATTTAGATAAATGATGACATTTTTCTTTCATGTGAAGAAATCGAATTGATTTATGAAGGAACTGTAAATTTGATGGCAGAATATGATCATGCATTAAATATTAAAATTATTAATAAATCAGATGAAATCAAATCGTCACAGACTTAAATATGTTCTAAAAACACTCTATGGTCAAATGTAAAATGTTCATTAAATACGTAATTAAATAAATGTTAAGGTTTTTTTCTAAGCTCGACACGAACAAATTAATCATTTTTTTCATGAAATGTATAGTTAATAAAGAAGTTTTATCAGGCTCGCTTTAAAAGCCTTAAATAGCTTCCAATTGGATGCAAATTCAAGATATGGATGTGGAAAGTGAATGTGGCGAGAAAAGATTATTCTCGCCAGAAAGATAATGTGGTGGCGAGTCATGAATAAACAGGACTCATCCAGGGGAGACCTGAGACAGACATCTCAACGATTAGAGTGGGAAAAGAGCCTTATGCCTTATACAATTCCTAACAACAGTTGCGTTGGATGTGACAACTGCCGCCCCCAATGTCCTACGGGTGCAATCAAAATAGAGGACAATGAATACTGGGTTGATCCTGGTCTTTGTAATAATTGTGAGGGCTATTATCCCGAACCACAATGTGTAATAGCTTGTCCAACTAAGTCTCCCATTCCTTGGCAAGCGAAAAAGGGGAGATGCAAAGTTGAACCGAGAGATGCTACCAGTTTAGACTTGTTTTCTAATGGTAAGAATAATCCATTTGCTTCAGCGATCGCAATTTGGGAAGCTTGTAATGTATTAGCGCAACGCACATCGCTACACTGGGAAACCGATGAGGAAGGCTACATCAGTTATGGGCGACAAGTCAATCAAGGCCGAGGTGCGATCGCTTTTCACATCCAAGATCCCTTCAAAGTTAACGACAAAGCCACAGATATAGCCGCAATTGAAGGGCTTGACATCAGAGCCGCTTGCATACATCTGATTTTTGCAGCTTACGCTACAGCTTTAGAGCAACCTTGGGAGCAAGAATTTGCGATCGATGAGCGGCAAATTGAGAAATATTTGGGGATGGAGAAACGCAAAGATTTAAGCAAAGCTGCCAAACTAGCTTTAATGAAAAATCTTGTCCAGCAAGCTTGTTCCCTGGTTATCTCCATTGACTGGCCCCAACAAGGTCGAATTAACGGATTTTCTGTTACAAACAGCCGCTTATGGCATTTAGTAGACATTCAACACCACTTTCAAGAAGACAATCTCGGATGCAAATATCTAATTGGGCTAACTTTTAAAGTAAAAGCAGGCTTATGGGCGCAATATTTCTTAAACAAACAAGCATGTAAAGAGCGAACCGCCTTCTATCAATACGGCAGTCTCCCTAAGACGCTGTTAACCACAGTTATGAGCATTTGGCAGCAACATGAAGGCGCAGTCCGACTAATGCTGTGGTTGCTGTTTAAAACCAAAATGGGCAAAGAACAACGCATCACCATTCCTACCTTGCTGCGTATTGCTTATGGTGAGGAAAAAGTCGCCCTTGCATCCAGACAACGAGAAGAACGCAAACGTCTGCTGCGAACTTTTGAAAGTGATTTGGAAATTCTCAATCACTATGGAATGAAACCACTTTTCGATCCAGTTACTTACCCACCAGAAATTCAACCTTTGTGGGCGAAGTTAATCGATCTTCCCGAAGATCCAGATGAAGCATTAGAATTTTGGACTAATGACGGTGGTGCTGAAACTCGCCTCACAGACACAGGCCCCCGTGGTAAATGGAATCTGCTCATGAATGCGCGGATTTTGGCTTTTGAACTTCCAGCAGAATGGGAACAGCAAATCTCAGAATCAGAAAAAAAGCAACGACGAACTGCTAAAGCCAAAAAGAAGCCTAAAGCTACAAATGATTTACTAGGTGAACAGATTTTGGAAGCGCGAAAAAATTTGAATCTTTCCCAAAGAGAATTGGCCAAACTCACAGGTAAAAGCCAAAGCTGGATTCGAGATATTGAAAATGGCCGTTTAAAGGCCAAATTAGAAGACCAAATACTTTTAAGAAAAGTCTTAAATATGACTTAATCTTGATTCGGAATTTAAACGCAAAGGGGCGCAGTAGACGCTTTTGCGGCTTGCCGCAGGCTGGGAAACGCAGAGGTACACAGAGATTTTGTTACGAATTTGTGCAGCGTTATACTAAATTCAGCAATACTCCGCGCACCTCTGCGCTTCCCCTTGCGTCCCTCTGCGTTTAAAAACTCACCTTTTTTATGTACTATAACTCATGACCTTACTAGAGGTAATCCAGAGACTACCTACAGCATATTTGGTAACTACTAACTCTCGTGTAGCATTACATGAACTCTTCAGTTGTTGAGTCTTAGTTTCGTCTTTCACAAGTTTAGCCTGGTAAGTGTAGAAAGAACCAGAAGGTTGTTCAAAACTTAGTTCAGCTAGGATAGTATTATTGTCTAAACTTTGCTCCAAAATTTTGCCTGAAACTTTGTAGTTAAACCAATCCCATCCATTACAGAGGATTAGTTCTCTTTCCAAAACCTGAAGTGCAGCAGGCAGAATTCCCCAGCCCCGATAGACTTTATTTAAGCATTGAATATCGCCAGTCCGAGTCAAAATTGATCTAAATGAATCTATATCTATACGACCGTAATATCTTCCTTCTGGCAAGTCTATAATTGTTGGTGCAAACCGATGTCCACCAAAGTGCGATGATTTCCAAATTCGCACATTATCCAAGCACAAATCAGCATTACTCGCTGTAATTTTGAAGTAAAAAGGAGCGCCATATCTGGCACAGCACTTATCATGGCTACCGTGGGTACAAACTAAAATATCTCTAGTTGTACTAGTTTCTACTTCAGAATTAGAACTGATACCCCATAACCATTTTTGGACAACTTCTGCTACTTCCTCAATATTGCCTAGCTTAAACTCTTGCTTATGGTATCCATTACTTAAACCCTCTTTTTTTTGATAAATCAAAAGCGTAGTGTGGTTTACTTTGTGTGATACATCATTAGCAATTAAGAGGAATCTAATCGGTAATTTAGCACGCTTAACTTCTTCTACCAAAATCCTTAAATTCTGGGGCACCCATTTGGAATTCAAGGCTTCTGATGTCCAAGGTAAAGGACACTCAACTAAAATATAAGTTTGATAATTGGTGGCACTACCAATAACATCTTCTCCTACTTGCTGTGAATCGTCAGAACAAAAAAAAGTATTCATCTATCTATACTCATTAGCGTATTTTATGGACAAAAGGTATTACAAACTACAATTGTGTTCTGGGCTACAATATCCTTCAGTCAAGGAGATAAAAAAGAACAATATGTATTTCCCAGTCAAAACTAGGTAGCCACTTTATAACATCATTATTGATCAAGGTCTTTCCGGTTAATAAATTCTCCACAATAGAGATAAATAGTGTCAAGATAGATTTTTCCGTATAAGCGGCGTTAATTTTGTATCTAGTTTTATTGTTATTTGGTATTTTATAAATTTTCACTTGCTGAAACTCGGCTTTTCTGAATTTGGTTTCTTTCTCCAAATCAAATATATTCAATACTGTGTGTATATGCAAAGTGGCTTGAAAAGTTACCAACTATTAGCTTACTTGCAATATCGATGTAGCTGATACTACAATTCAAAAGATTGCTAGCAGCAACACACTTGTTTAAAGTTTTGCTGAAGTTATCTACATAGCTAGTTACAAATCCTGTTTTTACACATAAAGATATAATGCTGTGTCGCTCTTGTGAATAATATATTCCTAAAGGTAGATGCGGAAATATTTGATAAGTAGAGATCACTTTCGTAAGCCAATACTGTTTTAAGACTTCTTCCACACTATCTGCTTTTAATGCATCTATCGAAGTGTACATGTTGCAAATAATTCTCAATTAGATGAGAAAAAATAAAAATAACAAAGTCAGGGGTAAATCCTTTACTGCCCCGTACTCCATGTGCGATAAGTTAAGAATCAAAACTAGTGACTAATTATTAGCAGCGTCACTGAGATTAACCTTAACAAACCTAGTATTTACCTTTTTACCTAATCTAACTTCCTGAAGTTCATGTCAGGGTTTGATGATAGGTATCTGCCTTGACTTTAACTGAAGTCAATTAGAAATGCAAGTATTTAGGAATCTTTATGGCTTCTTTACAGTTTGTTGCTTCCAGGAGGTTGGTGAAATCAAGCTTAATGAGCATTTGTTAGTGGAGATAGCTGACTAGAACAAGTATTTATACTTTCAATATAATAGATACAATTTTGCAATTGTGACAAATTGTTGCTAGTCAGGGCGTATAGTTGTGTGCCTCTACTAATCGAAATAACTGTGGTTATGGCGATCGCATATTTTTACTTTAATGCAGAATTGAATCATTTTTTACCAAAGCACTCTCATTTTGTTGAGGACAAAGCCTCAATCGACTTTCTTGAGCTTGGGTTTTACCAAATCAGCGATCGCAAAATGGTAAACCACCTTGATATAGGAATCCGGTTTGATTACTGAAATCATTTGCGTAGGTAGGCAATAGGATTTCAGAAGATTAAGGTGTACCGATTTTTTTTCAAAAATCAAATATGAGTCCTATATAAATACTATGAAAGTAAAAATATATTGAATTATTCCAACGGAAATTGTGAATATTTTGATAAAGTAAAACAGATGTGGAGGTAAGATTATGACCCAAGCCTTGCCCAAATTACTCACCTTCAATGAATTTAGCGAATGGTATCCCAACGATGGTAAACGCTATGAATTACACAAGGGAGTAATTGTTGAAATGCCACCCCCAACCGGAGCGCATGAAAAAGTTGTTGCATTTTTGTCGCGGAAATTAACCGTGGAGTTTGATCGTCTTAATTTACCCTACGGAATTCCCAAAACCGCATTAGTCAAAACTCCTACTGCCGAATCAGCTTATTCACCTGATGTGTTGCTGCTAAATCTTGATAATCTCGACAATGAACCGCTTTTTCAAAAACAGTCAACAGTAAGCCAAGCAGCATCGGTTCCAATAGTTATTGAAGTTGTTTCAACTAACTGGCGAGATGATTACTACAATAAATTTAGAGATTATGAGGAAATGGGCATTCCTGAATATTGGATTGCTGATTATGCTGCATTGGGTGCAAGAAAGTTCATCGGCAATCCTAAGCAACCCACTATTTTTGTATGCGAATTAGTTGATGGTGAATATCAAATGACACCGTTTCAAGGTAACACCGCAATTTCATCACCTATCTTTCCCCAATTAAATTTAACCGCACAACAGATTTTTGATGCGGCTAACTAAACCATATCTTGCCATCATTTATAAGAAGAATTCAGAACTCAGGAGTCAGAATTCAGTATGAATTCTGTACAAGTGGGTGAGTAAGTTAATAATATTTAGAGTCAGTCTAATTGCAAACTGCTTGCACCGGGAATGTTAGCAAAATTACCAACATTTTCTGCACTTTCTTCTTGGCCATTAAAAGCATTATTAATGGGGTCATCCTCAGTCTGACCGCTAATTTCTTCCGGTTCAAGGGGAGCGGCTTCCTTATTCTCATCAAGATTGATAGAACGAGGAGGTTCTTTTGCATGAGACAAATCAATAAGTGGTTTTGCTTGTTCGGGAGTCATTATTTGCTAAATCATGTACTTTTCTTTATGGTTAAATTTATTTTGCTTTCAAACATCTTTCTTGAGAATGAAACTACGTATAGTAATGATGTATAAAGGGCATAAAAAAGTATGACATTAATTTTAGCTCTCGATTTTGGCGGAACTAAGCTGGCGGCAGCCTTGGTAAATATGGGTTCGAGAAAGTGGTTACGTTATGAACGTCGTCTATCGCCAGTCGATGCAGATGCTAACACTGACTTAGAAATTATGCGATCGCTCATTTACTCTTTGCTAGAAGATGCAAAACCTGCTGCGATCGGTGTCAGCTTTGGTGGCCCAGTGGATGCTTCCACAGGGACAGTGCGACTATCTCATCATGTCGCTGGATGGGAAAATATTCCTCTCAAAAGGTTGCTAGAGGAGGAATTTGGTGTTCCTGTTGGTGTAGATAATGATGCTAACGTTGCGGCTTTGGGTGAACACCGCTTTGGTGCGGGACAGGGATACGATAGCCTGTTTTACATTACTGTCAGCACTGGCGTGGGTGGTGGTTGGATACTCAATGGCCAGCCTTGGCGGGGTGCTGGTGGGATGGCTGGCGAAATTGGACACGTGGTTGTAGATCCGGCTGGGCCAGTTTGTTTGTGTGGGAAGCGGGGATGTGTGGAACGTTTGGCTTCGGGGCCTTATATGGCGCAAAATGCAAGAGAAATTTTGGAACTTGAACCGCAGAGGCGCGGAGGACTCAGAGATGGGGAGGTTTTGAGGGGTTTGGTGGGCGATAATTTAACGTTGCTGACAGGACAGTTGGTAAGTGAGGCGGCGGCGGCTGGGGATGATTTGGCTAAGGAAGTTTTGCACAAAGCTGCTTGGGCGCTGGGTGTGGGTATTGGCAATGTAGCGAACTTGATGAATCCGCAGCGCTTTGTGTTGGGAGGCGGTGTGACGAAGGCGGGGGAGTATTTTTGGCAAGTGGTGCGTCAAGTGGCGCGGGAGACGGCTTTACCAGAAGTTGATTTTGAAATTGTGCCCGCAGTGCTGGGAGATGATGCGCCATTGTGGGGCGGTGTAGCGATCGCTTCTATTCTGGTAGAGGTATTAAAGTTCTCAGTAGAGTAATAACCTCAACTGTGACTTCAGCTGGTGCTTTGCAAGCAAACTCGGTTTTTCTTTCTTGCCAATCGAAAGACTTCACCTGTGCCAGCACTACTCCTGATACTGCTAAACCTTCTGAAACAGGTACTTCAAAAGGATATCCCTTGACTTTTGTAGTAATCGGACATACCAAGACCAGTCGAACTCGACGATTATATTTAAGTGGTGAGATGACAAGAGCAGGACGCCTACCTGCTTGCTCACGTCCAATTTGAGGCGTGAAGTTTATCCAAATAATATCACCCTGCTTCGGTATGTATAATTCATATTCAGAATATTTCATGACCTACAGGCTTTCCACTGTCAATTTCACTATGTAAATTATCGGGTGTTACTCGTGACAGAAGTTCATCGAGGTCATGTACTTTTTCACTTAAGGAAGATAAGTTGCTCGTAATGCTTTGCAATGCTAAGGATTCTATAGATTTACCAGTTAACTCCGCAAGATGATGCAATTGCTCAAACAGAGATTCTGGAATTTCTAAGGTCAGCTTTTGGTTAGTCATCTTTGGAAAGATTTGATTATTGTTTTCTTTAACCTACTATTACTGTTGAATATCTTGGCGAAACTCTCTAATAGCTTCCAAGGAGACGATAATAACAGACAACGATTAAGCAGGGATAAATCTAATTCTGGGAATAACTTACTTTTAACCATATTTATCTCATTTCCATTTTAAGTCAAAACCAAATTATCTCGATGAATCACGGTTTCCACACCTGGATAACCTAAAATAGTGGAAATTTCTCGTGAATGACACCCACGAATCTTTTGCAGTTCATTGCTGTTGTAATTCACAAGTCCTCTGGCAATTTCGTTACCGTTGCTGTCACATAATTGCACAGCATCTTGTGTGTCAAATTCTCCTTCTACGGCTTTAATTCCAGCAGCTAATAAAGATTTTCCTCCTAGAGAAATTGCCGCGATCGCACCTTCATCTAAATACAATTTTCCCGCAGGTACTAGACCGTAAGCTATCCAACGTTTACGCGCCGAAGTTGGTTCTGGTTGCGGTTCAAAATGCGTCCCAATCAGTTCACCTTGGATAATTTTTTCGATATTCCGAGGAAATCGCCCTTGGGTAATTACAGTCCGCACTCCAGCGGCGATCGCAATTCTCGCAGCCGAAATTTTTGTCGCCATCCCACCAGTACCCCACTGAGAACCTTGGGAACCTGTTTGTATCTGTAATTGAGCTAATTCTTTAATGCTACTAACTAGAGCAATCGGCCGCGCATCTGGCACAGAACGCGGATCGGCTGAGTACAACCTATCGACATCGGTGAGCAAAAATAGCCAATCTGCTTCTACTAAGCTGGCAACCAATGCCGAAAGGGTATCATTATCACCAAATTTTAGTTCGTCTATTGCTACGGTATCATTTTCATTGACTATGGGGATCACTCCCAGTCCCAGTAATTCCTGAAAGGTGTTGTAGGCGTTGAGATAGCGGCTGCGCTGTACTAAGTCGCTCCGTGTCAGTAATACTTGAGCGATCGCCTGTTGGAGAGTAGTAAATAAATCATCATATATACGGATTAACCTACCTTGTCCAACTGCTGCTACAGCCTGTTTGAGTGCGATCGCCTTGGGACGTTCAGTTAAGCCTAATCGCGCACAACCCACCCCCACAGCGCCAGAGGAAACCAAAATTACCCGATGTCCTTGGCGTCTTAAATGGCAGAGTGTTTCCGCTAAAGTAGCGATGGTAGAAAGCGCTAATTGTCCCGTTTCTGGTTGAGTTAGGCTAGAAGTACCGATTTTGACAACAATTGTTTTAGTCATTGGTCGTTAGTCATTGGTCGTTAGTCATTAGTCATTGGTCATTAGTCATTGGTCATTAGTAACTGACGAATGACAACGGACAAATGACAAAGGACAAATGACTAAAGAAATTGTAAAGCGCCAATCCCTCTATGGTGAAGGTTGACGCTTTACGGGGTATATTTACTTAGTATGAGTTAGGGTCTTTTTTGGCTGACCCCATGTTATTAATACTTATGATCCCCGATTTTTGGATTCCATAAAGATTCCTTAATGATTTCTTTAGATTTACTTTCCTGACGACTTCTCAACTTTTGTGAATCTTAGTTTTCTTGGGGGTAATAGAGGCTCCCAGAATTTCAGATATCCAAACTTCAAAGTTGCGGATGGGATGAGAGCGGAGAGCCGCATCGGCATGAACAATCGGCTCGACTAAAATGGTAAACATTCCCAGGCGATTACCTGCTATGACATCGGTAAACAAGCGATCGCCTACCATACCCACTTGATGCACTGGTAGATCCATTCCCCTAAGTGCTGCCCTAATTTTGCGTCGGGAAGGCTTGGCTGCACCCAAGTAGTAAGGCAAGTTGAGCGATCGCGCAATGCCACCAATTCGCGCTTCACTGAGATTGTTACTGACCAAGCACAATGCAGTACAGGTACGGATTTGCTCTACCCACTCTCGTAGTTCTGGGGAAGCTATCCCGACTGTAAAAGGTACCAAAGTTTCATCTACATCCAATACCAGCCCTTTAAGCCCGTATTTTTGGATAATATCTGGTGTTAGGTTCAACACTGAACCTTCTAAAATCAAGTCAGGCTGTAAAAGATTGTTCCAGACCATAGTCAACAGTCAAATGTAGATAGCTAAGACAAATGAGCATAACCCAATATAGTTTAGTTAGTCGAACCCGATCCTGGAATATCTCCCTGAACACTTTGAGATAAAATCCCTAAAATCTTATCTATTTCTTTGATGTAATAATTACTCAAATCAATAAATATATTGTTTTCTTCTAACTGCAAAAACTTCCAAATATCCCCTGTTGTTACTGCACCATAAATTTTACTAATTTCATTTCCTTCTTGTTGATTAAACAGTTGTGCTGCCAACATTGCTGCTGCACATTGACCTAATCCACCTTTAATATTTTCATTTTTGGCTTCAATAATAACCACTACAGGCACATTAATTGTTAGTTGCTCTTTAGAACGACTGATAATAAAGTCACAATAGCCATTCAGACCCTTTTCTGGATCTACATTAAAATCTGTTCCTGAAAACAAACTAATTGGATAATTAGCCCTGCGTCTTACCTCCAACAATATCGGAGTGATAATCATTTCTGAACGGGATTTTTCAGTATTAATTGCTAAAGCCAGTTCTGTAGTTTCTTCTAAAGAATTTTTGAGTTTTTCGCTTGCCTGTAGAGGTTCTATGTCCGCACATAAATCAGTTTCTTCATCAATGTGGATGCTGAATGACTTTTTAAATTTACTTAATGTAAAGTCGCTATAAGCCATTTTCAGCACCTCATAGCAATTTTGGATTTTGGATAATGGAATTGAAAATCTCTGCCAACTAAAATGCTTTTTTCAGGATTTTAAACAACATTAATTGTCGCAATTTAGCGCTAGTCTTTCATTGCTTCCACATTTAATGAGACATGGTAAAAGGTTTAACTGGATTGTGATGACAATCAAAATTCCCAATTAAAAAATTCAAAATGAAAATGTAACATTTTGAATTTTTTATCTTATTCCACTTCATTAAAAAGATGTTCCTCTAACAGAGGCTGCACTTGGCGGAACTCCTCTGGAGAAAGTAATTCAGGTTCACCTGTTTTTGCTATCCGTGCAAAAAACAACAGTGGATCAAGTGGTGTATAAATTGCATACTCCTGATCTTCATCATAGAAGCTAGCGAGTAGCTGTAATTGCTCTGGCTCTAAATCTTCACCTTCGTCTTCGATTTCTAAGGTGAAGAGTTCTGATTCTTCAACTGGTGGTAAATCGCCTGCAACTGTCAGAGCATAAGCTGTGTTCTTTAGTATCAGGTTCTGCTCAGATAGTACAGCTTGAGCATTAGCAAAAATTTGCTCAATTATGTTGTCGTCTTCTACTAGAACTGCTTCTTCTTCCTCATCGTCGCCTTCCCAAGAAAAAATTTCTACAGGTGAGTCTACAGGAAGAAGTAAAACGTATTCTTGTCCATCTACCTCCAGGGAATGCTCTATGTAACAGTCGAGCGATCGCCCTTTGTCATCGGTTAAAGTGATGGAACCCGCGTGAGCGTTATCATTTTCTTCAGGAAATGGAGGAGAAAACATAGCCGAAATGTAAAAATTTAATAAATACCAGCAACTTTGAAAATCGCTTAACTATCATTAATGACAGATTATGTCAATCAAATAGCTTTATACGTAGATACAACTGCTGGCTAATCGTTTTCAGAATATCATGTTAAAAGGTATCAATACTCAATAACCGCCACTGAACTACGGGAACTGGCACGCTTAACATCCAGCCATTGTTGCAAAATCAAAGCGGCTGCCTTGCGGTCAATCAAACCTTTATGGCGTGACGGGGAGCGGTTTTCAGCTATCAGCAGTTGCTCTGCTTGAAATGAAGTTAATCGCTCATCCACATATTCCACAGGCAGTTTTAGTGCTTTAGCAAGTCTTGTTGTAAATTTCTGAACTTGACGCGCCTGAAATCCTATTGAGCCATCCATTGAATAAGGTAAGCCCATCACTAGGACTTGCACCTCACGTTCATTAACTAGTTGTCGGATTTGCTCGACATCTTGCTCAAAAGATGCACGCTCAATTGTGGTGATCCCCGTGGCAATTAAACCCGTGCGATCGCACCCAGCCACACCAATTCGCTTGCGACCAAAATCTAGTCCCAAGGCTGAAATAAACGGTTTTGCTTGCTCTTGGGATATCACACTAATTCTCCTGTTGTACATCTGCTGATTCAGGAATCAGCGATGCTTCCATGCTAGGG
The DNA here is from genome assembly GCF_051172895.1 of Nostoc sp. CALU 1950. Classification (NCBI taxonomy): domain Bacteria; kingdom Bacillati; phylum Cyanobacteriota; class Cyanophyceae; order Nostocales; family Nostocaceae; genus Nostoc; species Nostoc sp. CALU 1950. The sequence continues at coordinate 31,355 of NZ_JBDNJQ010000019.1, forward strand.
TTTTTTCCCGAAAAGTTAATCGGTTCTGACTTACTTGGCAGTGGTTTATCTGACGATGGCAGCTTTCCTGGTTGTATCCATGACATTCCACCTGGTATAGGTTTACGTGCCGGTTGTAAACCTTGCAGCATATCAGTCCACTGGATTCCTTCTAAGGAGACGAATTTAGACTCCCGTAGCTTGTGCCACACAGAGCGAGACATAACTAATGTATGTTCTATGCGTTTTGCCCCAATTCGCTCCAAATATTCTTCTCGCTCTGCCTGATAATCTGAAGAGGCTAGTTGTAACCCTTGCTGGGGAAAATCTTGGGCAATGCGAGCCAGTTGAGATAGTAATTCTGGATATAGCCAGGTGTAAGCAGGATGAACTGTCAGCGTCGCAGCATGGGGAACTTCACCCTTGCGGTCAAGTTGCACCTGAAAATAGCCGATCGCAGCTTTGCGTTGAGGTTCAAATACGTAACCACTCACCACTTCTGTTTTGGTCAGCCATTGCTTCACTGCATCAGTTAAAGCGCCGAACAAGCTGGTTTTAAAGTCGCGGGTATTGCGGTCAAAAACTTGACGTACCAAAGGTGGCATTGATGCCGTATCTAGTTGATATAGCAACTGGGCATCAGCATTACTCACTGGCATGAGGTTGGGCAAATCTGGCTCTGCTTGTGCCAATTCAGCCAGTAATTCTGGCCCAATTTCCCAGTAAGTCATTTCTGCCAGACGCTGGAATCCATTTTGTCGATATAATGCCAGCGCCTCAATGTCGTTAATATTAACTTCCAGTAGCCAAGTCCGAGCTTCCAAAATCGATTCAAAGCAATGACGCAAAAGTTGCGAACCAATTCCTTGTTTATCGACACCACGCTCTAGTAGCACTTGATCAATCCGCCAAGTGCTGCGTGTCCGATTAAAGGGTGACACTTGAATCATTCCTAGAAGCAACCGCCCTTGCTCTGCTACATAGGCGCAGAGGCGATACTGAAGCGGGTTAGGAAACCAGCTTAAAAATTTGAGTAATCCATACCAGCGACGCAGCCTTTGCATCTGGCTGATGGCAAAACCTGCTCCCTTGGGAGTTAGGGCTGCGAATGACTCTTGAGTTATGCGCTCAATCCCGTCCAGATCCCGGTATTGGACTGGTCGGATAACAACGCTGAGGTTTCTGGGAAGTAATGAAGTCATTTTTATTCGAGCCGACATTTAGCCGTAACTAACTGCTCTTCAAAGGAACTGCTGCAATCATCTTAACTAGTTTCTGCTTTCTACTATTGTGCCAAAAGGGTGATTTTAGTAACTTAATACTTAAAGAAGCAGAAAAAGCAGACCTTGTGAGAACACCATTGGTATTGACCCAACAACATCTGCCCTTATTTTATTTGAATTTTGATTAAAATTTGTATATATTTATAGCCCTTGTCGAGAAACTAGCTTTTCAAAGTTGGCTTGGGTTTGATGGAGTAATTGCTGGCGACTATCTACCAGTGTTTGCTTCAGGGTTGGAACAAGATTGCGAGCTTGCAGAGTCATGTGAAGTTGCAGGTTGGCGACATATTCACTGAAATCTTGATTCATTTCATCTGCGCCCGCATCCGTTAATAAATTTGATTCCATTGCCACTGTGTTCTCCTGTGTTAATCCTGTGCTATCTCTCTTCATGACCAAAAACTATCACGTTGTTTAGACTAACTTCTTAATTTGCAATGAAGTTTAACGCTTCTTAGGGATAGCGATCGCTATATGATTTTCATCTGCCCATTAAAATCTCAAACCAACACCACCCTGTACAGAGATAGCTGTACCACCGCTATCACGGTAGGCATCAAAAGCAATGATGGCGTTGCCAAAAAGCACAGTATTGCTATTTGGGATCATATAATCAATGCCCGGTTGTAAAGCAAAACTAATTTTATCGCCCACAGGAGAAGAACCACCACTAGCCAACACTAATCCAGCGCCCAGGTAGGCATCAGTTTGCCAGTTCAGGGGGAAATCGTAGGAAACCGTTGGCACAATTGCCGTATTATTACCAATTAACACTTGGGCACGCAGTGAAATCGGTGCTTCCAAAAGCTTGTATCGTCCCGCTATCACTCCTCCAAGTTGGATACCATCGGTAACACCAATAGTGGGGCCTATACCGATATAACTACCATAGGCTACTTGAGCTTGTGCTGGTTTAGTAGTCGCCAGACTCAAGACCAAACCAGCCCCCAGAACTGAAACCAAATATGGAATATATTTCATCACCTAACTCCTCACACCATTTTGTCATTTGTCATTTGTCATTTGTCATTTGTCATTTGTCATTGGGTATGGGGAATTGGGCATCGGTTATTCTCTTCCTGCTCCCCTGCTTCCTCATCTCCCAGTTCCCAGTTCCCAGTCCCCAGTTCCTAGTCCCCAGTCCCCAGTCCCCATTCTACGGGCAACGGGGATGAATGCCTCCTTGAGTACAAATGTACGCTAATTGCTTGGCATCTAAATTTTTGGCTTGAGAAAAATCAACACCTTGGACTACGGCAGATACTGAGCCTAAATCTGGGGTTTGGACAAATTGATCTGCTGGATCTTGTTTGCTAGGGGCGAGAATTGCTCCCTTAAAATCTGCTCCAGTAACATTCGCCCCCCGTAAATCTGCAAGACTCAGGTCGGCATTTTGCAAGTTAACGTTTTCCATCTGGGCAGAACGCAAAACAGCACCAGCTAATCGAGTGGCGCTGAGGTTAGCATTGCTGAGATTAGCACGATCCAAATAGGCTCCTGATAAATCTGCCCCTTGCCAATCAGTGTTAGTTAAATTGGCAAAGGATAATTGTGTTCCTATAGCAGTGGCGCGACCTAAACGCGCGGCATATAGATTGGCTTCGTTCAATTTGGCGTCACCTAAATCAGCCCCAGTCAAGCTGGCTTTTTCCAAAACTGCGTTTCGCAGATCGGCTCCTACTAGCTGGGTGCTATTGAGTTTAGCGTCATATAGACGCGCATTTGATAAGTTAGCTCTATTGAGAGTGGCGCGGCTCAAGTCGGTACGGTTCATCAATACACGACTGAGGTTAGCATCAGTAAGATTGGCTTGCTGCAACTGAGCTTGGCTTAAATCAGCCATCACATCGTCGTAAGTATCCCAGCGTCCATCCTCACCCGCACTCCGGAAGCGGCTACCTTTAAAGCTGGCTTGGTTAAGATTTGCAGATTTAAACTTAACTCCTGATAAATCAAGGCTGTCTAGTACCAAGTTGAAGAAGGAACTTCCAGGAGTACCGCTTTGACCTAATTGGGTGCTACTAAGGTCAACGCCCTCGATTTTCCCGCTGTAAACAGAGAGAATCTTGTTGATCGTCCGCTGGTTTCTTTGTAGCCGTCCTTGCCGCAATTCCCGCTCTTTGGTTGCAGTGCTACCCACAGATTCCAGTTCGCTAACCAAAAACTGATTCTTATTTTTTAATTCAGGGATGGCTTGAGGCCCGACAGTTGTCAAAGCTTGTTGAATCGTATCCAGAAGACTAGAGTTGGTTTCGCTAACTAATAAATCTGCCAGAAATTTAATGGATTGTGGGTCATTAAGACCACCCATAGCTAGAATTGCACTTTGGCGTTGCTCATTAGTCGCCCCAGAGTTGGGAGTCAATTGTTTGACAAGTTCGAGGAACTGTTGGCTATTAATTTGCTGAGTTGTTCGCTGGGATTGTTGAATTTGGATATAAACTTGAGTGCCAATTAAAGTTGCCAACACAGCAGTCATACTCGTCAGCCCTACCCCAAACAAAGTTAGATTGGGATTTTGCTGTATCCGCCGCCACAGATTAGGCGACTGATTGGTTTGGGCTGCCGCTAATTCTTCATTTCCCTCTTGCCATTCTTCTGCTTCATCATTACCGCCAGCAGACTGAACTTGTCTGTTGCTAGCTAAGAGTGCATCTATTGTATGAGTGCCTGCGAGTTGATCGTGCAATGCGCGACGCCCCCGACGTGACGGTAAGCCTATCCCTTCACCCACAATCATTAACAAAGACAAAAATGTGAATAATCCTAAATTCGGAAAAGCAAAGCTGTAGCGCCACAGCAGATAAGCGATGGAAATGGGTACAGTCCAACGCCCAACTCCTTCTCTAATCACCACTGCGCCCAAACCAGGCGGCTTCCCTTGCTCGTTGACAACCCGCACTTTTAACCAACGTTTAGGAATTGTGCTACCAGTCTTAGCTAGTAAATACAATTGCCACCATGAGAGAGTTACAGGTGCTAACAGGGCGATCATCCACAAAATATTAGTTGGCCATGCGACGTTACGGATGCCATAGCTCACAGGCAAAGCTAAGGGTCTAGCGATCGCTCTTTCTGTGACTACCAGCACGGGGTTAAGCGGTACTCGGTTCAGATCGCTTCTAGAATTGGCATAGACACCAATGCCGAAGGGAATCAACCCACTAGTAACCACTAGTGTGATTTCAGCCGCCCAAGCAGCAAAACGCCTGCTTGCTAGCAACAGCGAATTGGCTCTTTCCGGTTCTTTTGACTGACCAGATTGATTACTTCTCCTGACAATTGGTGATGTCATCGCATAATTCCCTTTGATATTATTTCTACGCCGCGATCGGCACAATTAAAATAGATTAAGCTGATCAGCAAAAAGAAAAGCATATTGAAATAGACTTTAGAAGTCATAAGTCAGGAACCCTTTGTATTCTTGCTCCTGACTTTCATAACTCCGGGCAGAGTGCAAAGTAAATGCATATCAACTTATTGCTTACGTTGAAAGCTACCAGACACAAAAAATTTGTATCCAACATACACTAACACTGCCAAAAGTGCCACACTGATTACAGATGCAACTAGTTTAAACACTGCTTGCAGCATCGCCAAGCCCACTAGCACCGTCAGACCCGAAACTACCAGCTTTTTTGTTCCAGATAAGCTGTTGAACCAAATCTGAAATCGCTCCAACTGCAAGTTCAAGTTAGCAAAAACAGACTGAGGCGTTTGTTTTTGTTCTTGTGGTTCGGAAACCACCCCAGGTGGGGAATTAATTTCTGCCTCTAGCTTATCGAGGCGACGCTGTAAGTCTTCTTCTGGTTGAGGATTCATCAATCTTTTCTACCTCAGTTAGCACACTTATTCAACAGACCAGCCAAATTCTATTTTTGGTGGCTGTCTTAGTGATTTTAGCTAATGTCTGTGCCTGTAAGACCTGTCTGCACAGGGAAAATTTATGTTTTTTTCTTGTTGCCTTTCAGACATCAATATTTCTCAGGGCTTACGCAAACAATAGCCGAAACCCTTTTTTTCAGGTAAGGGAAATTCATCAATTGCCCCTACAGCATTTAGTTTTGCGTAAGTCCAATTTCTGATGTAGAGACTTTGCAATGCAAAGTCTCTACACACATCCATCAAATCTTCACAAACAATCCCTAACTGAATGGTATTACTTTATACGGCAGATTTTGGAACCAAGACGGCTTGCCGTCGTCTATTAAATCAGACCATATAACAATATTGCTCTAAAAAAATCTGGAGCATTAATTAAAATGAAGACGCTTAGGCTACTTGCAATTGTTCCCACAGCTTTGGTGATGAGTTTGGTTTTCACTGAGGCTAATTTGGCACAAACACCAACAATCCAAATTAATCGGAATCTCCAACCAGATCCACTGATTTTGAACGGAAAGTCTGGGGGAACTGTGAAAAGCAATTGTGGCAATATTACTACTGAACCTAATCAATTGATCCAGGTTACGGAGTCACTACCTTATTTGCGATTAACAGTAGAGAGTCAAGGGAAACCAACACTGTTGATCGACGGGCCTGGAGGGCGCTTTTGTGTACTAGCAGATAGTTACTCTGGAGGTAAGTCAGAACTTTCTGGTTACTGGCAGGCAGGAAAATACTCGCTGTACGTGGGCGAACTATCACCACAAGAGTATAACTACACCCTCTCGATCTCGCAAAAAAATAAATAGTCATTAGTCATTTGGACTTCGCTAATGACTAATGACCAATGACTAATCTTCCAACGATTTGGCTGGAACTTCCACAGCAGTGACATCAATTGTGCCTTCTGGTGTGAAGCGCTGAAAATGACTATTTTGTACTAGCAGTGACTCTCCACAGCTAGGACACTGCAACTGACTGTTGTTTAAACCTGTAAATTCATATCCACAGACGGGACACTGATCAGCAACCAAGTTGCGTTGCAGCCACCAACGAAAGCCAAAAAAAGCCACAATGGGTGCCAAAAACAGCAACCCGACAATAATTAGTAACGAATTGACTAACCAACCCAAGCCCAGTGATGCTAGCAACCAAATAACTGCCAGCAGGGTGAGCCAAGGTCGGAGATTTAAAAGGTTCAATTGAAATGACTTAAAGCTCATTTTTTAAATGTTGTCCTGCTCTCCTTCTAGGATAGCGATTTTAGTCATTTGTTATTAGGACTCAAAACTGAGGATATAAGCATTTTTTGCAAGTGCTGTTGGAAGGCATCTATGCCAAACAGAGCGATCGCTTGTTCTCGCAGCCACTTTCCATCACATCGCTGGTCATCCCCTTGAAGCATTTCTATACAAGCTGCTGCTACAGCATCAGGACTGCGGTGTGGTACTCGCCATCCCAGTTTACCATCCTGCAAGGGGTCAGCTGAACCATCGTCGTCACCAGATAATACAGGTACTCCACAAGCCATTGCTTCTAGATAAACAATGCCAAAGCCTTCTTGCGAAGGCATAATATAGGCATCAGCAAGGCGGTAATGTTCCATTAATTCTTCTGTAGCAACGAAACCAGCAAATACGACGCGATCGCTCACACCCAAATCTTTTGCTAGCTGCGCCAATCGTGGTTGGTCATCACCGCGACCAATTACCAAATATTTTACTTCTGGAAAAACCTGAGCGATTTGTGGTAATGCCCGAATGGTGACATCTACACCCTTGTAAATATCCCCTGACCATAACCGCGCTACTGTCATCAACACCTTAGCACCAGTGAAGCCATACTTCTGAAGTAATTCTGGCTGCTTGGAACCAGGTGTAAATTTATCTCCATCAATTGCACAAGGCATCATTTGTACCATTTTGGGGTTTAGACTATTAGCAACACAAGCGCGATCGCGGCTGTAGCGACTAATTGTCCAAATTCCAATTGCTGATATCAAGGCGCGACGTTCTTGATTTTTCAGCGGTTCCCAAACTTCTTTACCGTAAGTTAGCACAGTGTAAGGAATCCCCAAGGGCTGGCAAAGAGTTTGTACTAGTACTGCTAAGTTAATATGACCGCAGAAAACTTGCTGGGGACGGCTTTGCAACAGACATTTAAGTAAAGCCGCTGCCATTTGCAGTCTCCCCAAATAGGGAGACTGATTTTTAAAGTAATGAAATTTTAAGTTCTCGTCTTCAAACACATTTAAGCTATCAGGACTATCTCGTAGCAAAAAGACTTCTGCCTTGTAGTCTTGGCTCAATCCCAGATAAGCGCGAAAAATATCTTTTATATATGATTGAATACCACCTTCGTGAGCAAAAATTTCTAAGAACACGAAGACATGGTTAGTTTTTTTGTTAACTTTATCACCTAACTTGAGGTTTTCTGCCACTGTAGTGATGTGCATATTAGATCATTTAAACTCGCGGTAAGGGTGCGATTGCACCACTCTGTAAGCGCTCCAAATCTGTTTTGACCATTTTTTCTAAAAGTTCCTCAAAGCTCACTTGGGGTTCCCAGCCGAGGTTTCTTTTCGCTTTACTGGGGTTAGCTACTAGTTGAAAATGCTCATCTTGCCGCAATAAACTAGTATTTAGGACTACATGGTGTGTCCAATCCAAGCCGACAGACTCAAAAGCTGTGGCAACTAAATCTCTGACACTATGCAGTTTACCTGTACCAATCACATATTCTTCGGGTTCATCAACTTGCAACATCAGCCACATTGCTTCTGCGTAATCTCCCGCAAAACCCCAATCGCGTTTGGCATCTAGATTACCTATTTCTAAGGTGTCAGTTAAACCCAATTTTATCGATGCGACTGCTAAAGAAACTTTTCGTGTGACAAACTGAGGTGCGCGTAGAGGAGACTCGTGATTATATAAAATTCCGCTACAAGCAAATAGTCCATAGCGCTGTCTGTGATGCACCATTGTCCAGTGGGCGTGCATCTTAGCCGCAGCATAGGGATTTTTAGGACGAAAAGGAGTTTCCTCATCTTGAGGCGAGAGGAATACATCGCCAAACATTTCTGAACTGCTGGCTTGATAAAATCTGGTAGACAAACCAACTTTTCGTACTGCTTCTAAGAGTCTAGTAGCTGTACCAGTTATCAAGTCTAGGGTTCCCAACGGATCGTTCCAGGAGTCGGGGACAAAACTGGGAGCCGCTAGATTGTAAATTTCTTGGGGACGTAGTTGTTCAACTGCGGTCAGTAGTGCCGCACTATCCCTCAAGTCAACCGTAAAAATTTCTACCTGATTTGCCAGTGTGCCCAGTTTTGTCAAATTCGGTTGTCGATGTGGAGGCACTAATCCTACAACACGATAACCACGGTTGAGAAGCAGATGGCTGAGATAGTAGCCATCTTGACCAGTAATTCCTGTAATTAGGGCTGTCTTAGTCATATTTCTCCCCTGTTCTCTCTATCTCTTTAAGCACAAAATGGCATCTTGTTGGAGAACAAAAAATAAGGCTCTCAACACTGCTGACAAATGTTAACAAGTGAGCTAGTGTAACTCGAATGCTATCTTTACTGTATTCACTAATTTTTTTTATACAAAAATATTCTTTGAAATTTTACAAAAAAATCATAATTACTAAGCAATTTCACGTAAAAAATATATTACTCCAATTCAGGTAATTTTGAAAAAAGAGTATACTTTTATCAATCAAATAACTTTATATTTGAGCAGAAACTCCTTCTGCTGGTGCTTCTGTTTTAAAGTGAGTGGCTAAAATTTAGCAGCGGCGACCACAGGAGAATTTTTTTTGTCTTGCTTGCTGTTAAGTATAACCAAGCTAGCAAGAGCGTCTGTCTGCGACACGCTGCGCGAACGTAGAGAAGACAAGTCCTCGCACTCCGTCGGTACTCTTTCCCTACGCTCCGCCTCTTCTTAAAAGCCAAAATTGGCATCAGAAGTATTCTTAGCTTCCTTTACCCTTGACTAGTTCACTTTTACTTTTGTGCTTCTACAGAGTATTTGACGATGAGCAGGCAATTTCTACCATCTGTACCGCGTTCGTATACAACACGGTCTGCCAACCGCCGGAGGAGAAACCATCCATACCCGCCTACTTGTAGAGTACCTGGGGCTGGCTCTGCGATCGCATCAGGATTGAAAGGTTTTCCATAATCCCAAATTCTAATCTCTAGTCGGTCAATCCACAGATAAACATTAATCTCAATAGTTGTTTCTGGCGGTAAAGCATGATGAGCGTGACGAACAGCGTTGGTAAAGCCTTCTGCTAATGCTAAATTAAGGCGATCAAGTTGGGTTTTTGACCAGCCAAGTTGAGACAAATGTTGCAGACAAAATTGCTCAAACCATTCTTGCACCTGGTTTAGGAGCCTGAGTTCGCTCTTAACCGTCAGATGGTCTTGCTGCACTATAGTAAGCATTAACTGTGACTTGAATATAAGTAAACCCAAGTTGCTAGTTATTAAATTTTGCGCTACTCGCAAAATTTCTCTGACATAAAAAAATCTAAATTTACATATTCTGCGTACCAAAATACAAAACATGAACGATTTTGGCATTCGGAGGGTTGTAACTAGCAACTTACGTTAAGTAAGTAAAAAATGTTTGTATTTGTTGATTCTTGGTGATTTGAGATTCTGGAATAGTTTTTCCATCCAAAACTTCAAAATCCCAGATGCAATCTGAACTATTGAAGAAGGTAGAAGACAGGAGGCAGGTGGCAGGAAGGAATTTATCTCTTGCTTTCAACACACAGTCCTCCTGCCTCTCTTGTTAAAATTGACGCCTGTTAATTGTTTTCAAAAGCACATCTGCATCTGCTCTTGAAACTCACAGGCGTCAAAGCACTTTGTGGTGACTAATTTAGAATAGTCCCAAGGTCAAAGATTTATCCAATGGCAAAGCAGCACCAATACCCAGCCATACGGTTACAAGAGTACCAACAAGGAATACTGTGGTTGCAACTGGACGGCGGAAGGGGTTTTGGAACTTATTCACGTTCTCAATAAAGGGAACGAGGATTAGACCTACTGGTACGGAACCCATTGCTAACACTCCTAAAAGTTTGTTAGGAAGCGATCGCAAAATCTGGAAGACTGGATACAAGTACCACTCTGGCAAAATTTCCAATGGTGTGGCGAAAGGATTTGCTGGTTCACCGGTCATTGCGGGATCTAGCACAGCTAGAGCCACAATGGCAGCGAAGGAACCCATGATCACAATTGGAAAGACGTAAAGTAGATCATTAGGCCAAGCGGGTTCACCATAGTAGTTGTGACCCATGCCTTTAGCGAGTTTGGCTCTTAACTGAGGATCGCTCAGGTCAGGTTTTTTTTGTGTTGACATTTTGAAATGTGCTCTCCTGCTTAAGTTAAATTAAAGCATTTGTGAAAGCTATCAGCTACTAGGCAAACAGCAGGGGGCAAACAGTGTTTCTCTATCTACAGTCTGCCGCCTGGAGGGCATCTACAGCTTTAAGCTTCAGATACAAGTGTTTGTTTTTTGTAACTTATGTGCAATTAATTTCTTGTGTTTCATAAGTTTAAAACAAACAACTTGATCTGAAAACTGATAAATGTTGCCTTTTGCTAATAGCTAAAGATTACAAAGGACCGGAAATGCCTTGCTTGCGGATCATCAAGAAGTGAAACAGCATGAAGACTGCAATCAACCAAGGCAGTACAAAGGTGTGGGCGCTGTAGTAACGAGTTAGTGTTGCTTGACCAACACTCGAACCGCCGCGCAACAGGTCAGAAATCAGAACGCCAACCACGGGAATTGCTTCTGGTACGCCGCTAACAATTTTCACAGCCCAGTAGCCAACTTGATCCCAAGGTAGGGAGTAGCCAGTAACTCCAAAGGAAACTGTAATCACAGCCAGGATCACACCACTTATCCAGGTTAGTTCGCGGGGCTTTTTGAAACCACCAGTAAGATAAACCCGGAAGACGTGCAAAATCATCATCAACACCATCATGCTCGCAGACCAGCGATGGATGGAGCGAATTAGCCAACCGAAGTTGACTTCATTCATGATGTATTCTACTGAGGAGAAAGCTTCAGTAACTGTTGGTCTGTAGTAGAACGTCATGGCAAATCCAGTGGCAAACTGGATCAGAAAGCAAACCAGGGTAATTCCACCCAGACAGTAAAAGATATTGACGTGGGGAGGGACGTACTTGCTAGTGACATCTTCAGCGAGCGCCTGAATTTCTAGGCGTTCCTCAAACCAGTCGTAAACGTTGGCCATACAATCTCAAGTTCCTAAAAGTCGGTTGCGGTTGATAAATCCCGAAGTTCTGAATCGGCAGAAGCCTTCGCTCAGACTTCTCTCCCAATTAGCAATTTTGGGATTTTCGTAAAGGGGAGTTTTTTAGTTTGCTTGTCAGCTTTCAGCGTGCTAAGAGACTTCAGAAACTTTACACTCTGTAAAGATAGAATATATTGCGATCTCTTTACGCCCCTACACACAAAATGGTGGACACAAAGTAGATTTTATCCTTTGGTGAGTGGATACGATGCATCAGTTGACTGAACAACTTGATGAGAAAAATGCACCACTTCTATAAAAAAAGTAACATAATCGAGAGATAGATTTCATCAACAACAGGGGAAGTGAGCATTTCTAGCCAATTTGGGTTGAGGTGGAATTGATAATGGGGTTCATGAACAAACAAGTCTTTCGGGTTGGATTTTCATTGCTAATGGCGTTTTGGTTGGCGTTGGGTACGCTCACCCAGCCGGCTCTGGCTTTGACGACGGAACAAAAGCTGGTTTCGGAAGTTTGGCGAATTGTTAATCGCACTTATCTAGATGAGACTTTTAATCATCAAAACTGGGCAGCAGTCAGGCAAAAGGTTCTGGAGAAGCCGTTGGCAGACTCAAATGCCAGTTATGCGGCGATTGGGAAGATGCTCAAGAGCCTGGACGATCCTTTTACCCGTTTTTTAGATCCAGAGCAGTACCGCAGCTTGCAGGTAAATACTTCTGGGGAACTGACTGGGGTAGGATTACAAATTGCCTTGAATTCTGAGAATGGGAAGTTAGAAGTAGTGGCTCCCATCGCCGGTTCACCGGCAGATAAAGCGGGGATTAGACCACGCGATCGCATTCTCAAAATTGAAGGCGTCTCTACAGAAAATCTCACCCTTGATGAAGCTGCAACCAGAATGCGCGGGCCAAGTGGCAGCCTTGTCACTTTACTGATCGAACGGGACGGAGAAGCAGAAACGGAAATTAGACTAACACGCGATCGCATTGCTCTTAACCCTGTGGTTTCCGAATTGCGTGTTTCCACGGACAATACGCCTATCGGCTACCTACGCCTGACTCAATTCAATGCCAACGCCTCAACGGAATTGGCACACGCTATTTCTAGTCTAGAAAAAAAAGGGGCTGCTGCCTACATTCTAGATTTGCGAAATAATCCTGGGGGGCTATTGCAATCAGGAATTGAAATTGCCCGTCTATGGTTAGACTCCGGCACTATCGTTTACACTGTTAACCGACAAGGCATTCAGGGCAGTTTTGAAGCCCTTGGACCAGCCCTGACGAACGATCCTCTGGTGATTTTGGTGAATCAAGGAACTGCTAGTGCCAGTGAGATTCTCGCCGGCGCACTCCAAGATAATGGTCGCGCCCAGTTGGTAGGCGAAACCACCTTTGGAAAAGGCTTAATTCAATCCTTATTTGAATTATCAGATGGTTCGGGCTTGGCAGTCACAATTGCTAAGTATGAAACTCCTCAACACCGGGATATTAACAAACTAGGTATTAAACCGGATACAGTTATTTCCCAAGCAGCCATTAACCGCGAACAGATTGGTACTGAAGCGGATCTGCAATATCAAGCAGCAGTACAACTTTTGGTGAAAAATTCGGTGGTGGCGGGAAAGGCATGAAGAGTGCTGAGTGCTGAGTAGGGAATCTCACTTATTACTCAGCATTCAATACGGTTCGGTTAAGGTTTTTTGATGAAAATTCTAGATCCTAAAAATGCGATAGATCATCACAAAGACATAGTTAGGGCAGCGACAAGTTATTTTTATCCTACAAAAACTGCGATTATCTCATTTATGCCGACAATAGTAGCTGAATCACAAATTCAGTTCCTTCGCCAAGTCGAGAATTGACTTCGATCGCTCCGCCATGTTTTTCTACAATAATTTGACGGGCGATCGCAAGTCCTAACCCCGTTCCTTTCCCAACAGCTTTTGTAGTAAACAAATGGTCAAATATTTTTTCTTTCACTTCTTCATTTATCCCTTTACCATTATCAGCAATAGCAATTTTAACTAGATTATTGGCGACTGAGGTTGTAATTTTAATCCAGTTAGGATTAGCTTTAGTTTCTTCAAAACTGCGTCCCTGATTAGATTCATCTAAGGCATCAATAGCATTTGCTAGAAGGTTCATAAATACCTGATTTAATTGACCAGGAAAACATTCAACCTGGGGCAAATTACCATAGTTTGTGATAACTTCAATGGCAGGACGTTGTTCATTAGCCTTCAGACGATGTTTGAGAATGAGAATGGTGCTATCAATGCCTTGATGGATATTGAAAGGCACTTTATAATCTTGATCGGTACGAGAAAAAGTTCTTAAACTGGTGCTAATATTTTTGAGCCTGTCACACGCCATAGACATGGAATCAATCATCTTGGGCAAGTCTTCTAAGCTATAATCCAAATCGATTTCTTCGGCGTGATCGAGAATTTCTTCATTTTTGTTAGGTAAACTTTCTTGATAGAGTTTTAAGTGTTCGACAATATCAGCAATAGTAGGTTTAGCTTGTTTAAGACTGGCAGCAATAAACCCAAGGGGATTATTCATTTCGTGAGCAACGCCTGCAACTAAATTGCCTAGTGCAGACATTTTCTCACTTTGCACCATTTGTAATTGTGCTTGTTGCAGGTTTTGTAAAGCAGCTTCTAGCTCTTGTGCTTTTTGTTGAAGTTGCACTTCGGCAACTTTGCGTTCGCGTAGTGCAGCTTGCTGTTCCGTAATATCATCCGCTAGGGAAGCAACTCCGATTAACTCGCCATCTGCATTTACAAGCGGATTGTTATACCAAGCACAAATGATGATTTTACCATCCTTTGTCACATTTTCATTGATACTGTAATTGCCGCCCTCCTGCGATATAATCTCGACGCTGACTCGCTCCATTTCTGTTTGAATCTTTTGAGGAATGATGAATTTGAATCCACAACCCAAAGCCTCTTGTTTGCTGTAGCCAAAGATTCTTTCTGAGGCTGGGTTCCAGTCAGTAACTTGATAATTGATATCCCACTCTATAACTGCCAGTGGAGTTTGCTGAACCAATAGCTGGAGTCGTTGCTGGGATGTTTGGAAGACAGACTGGGCGGTACTCAATTCATCAAGCGATCGCTCTAGTTGTTGGGCATTTTCTAGCGATCGCTCATAAAGTCGGGCATTTTCTAGGGAAATTGCGGCTTGAGCGCAGAGTAAATTGAGCAGTTCGACGCGATCGCTCGTGAACGCCCCAGTTGCTAAATTATTTTCCAGATACAAAATCCCCAGCAACTTTCCTTGATGTAAAATCGGGCTGCACAAGATACTCTGAGGCTGCTGACGAATGATATAGGGGTCATTGGCTAAAATCGGATCGGCCGTCACATCAAGCAGCACAGTAGTCTGGCTGTTGTTCTTCACTTTGTAAATCAGCTTTAGGGGAATATCTTGACTCTCCTCAATCAGAAGGCGCTGCAATACGACAGGCTGCGAACCCTCAATAATTGACCCTTTTATCAGTAGGCGTTCACCCTTGGTGTCACCTAGCGAATCGTCTCGCAAGAGCATGAATACACACTTATCGGCCCCCGCATTTTCGATGACGATCTTCAGCAACGATGAGAGCAGTTTTTCTAGTTCGATTTCACCTGAGATACTTTGGGAAGCCTTGAGAATAGCAGCTAAATCGAGAGAATCGGAGACGCTGGAGGAAGAACTAGAAGAACTAGTGGAGGTGACTGTTCCTAATGCGAAGACGGTTTCGTTAACCGAGAGAACCGTGCGAGTTTTTTGGAGAATAGGAGCTAAAAGTTGGGGATAGCGTCTTTCCAAGTCAGCGACTTTGGCTTTTGCACCCCAACGAGCATAGCCATAGTAAGCCTTCGTCATGTATGACTGGGCAATCTCCTGTTTATCCCAGTCGAGGTAAAACTTTGCGGCTAGTTCATTAGCCAGCGCTTCTTCCTGAATATAATCATTTTCTTTGGCTCCAATGATGGCGCGATCGTAATGTTCAATTGCTTCGGCTTTATTGCCCAAAACCCGATGTTTTTCTGCCTCAACTAAATACCATTTATGCAGATGATTCATCGGAGCATTTTGCGCCCACTGTTGCAAAGTGATTTGATGGGTTTGGGCCAAAGACAAAAATTCGCCTTGCTCCGACTCTGGCTGTGTGGGTAAGAGCGCCAAATGCGTCAGGGCTGTATAGAAATGAAAAATGGGAATAAAAATCATCCCTGATACTGCCATTAAATACTGTTTGGCTTGGGCGTTATAGTCTAGGGCAGCCGTGTAATTACCAAAAAAGTAGGCAAGCATCAGTTTGTAAGTGTAAGCAATAGCGATCACTGTGAGATCGTTGTCCTGATGGTGCTTAGAAAGCATCACCGTTTCATCGTAGGCAGTGCCAATTAAGCAATCCGACAGAATACGGCCTTCCCTCAAGTTCTGCACAGTCTGCTGCATCATATCCAAAAAAGTCTGGGCAGAATATTGTTTTACCTGCACTAAGACAACCCTGTAAGTTGCTATTTCGGGTTCCCAAATGTCCAGTTCTACCCCAGCAAAAAGTTTGGCAATGAGGTAATCGAGGGAGTTGTAGCCAGCGTTGAGAAAATCACCAGTTTCGATACCAGTTGCATAGCCATCTTTCATCGTCAACATCGTTGCTTTGAGAGATTCCTGATGATGTTGAACCCAAGCTGCAAACAGAAGTAGAACTTTAGACTTGAATTCCCCGACATTAAATTGATCCAGCAAGTTGATTGCCAATCGCCCAAAGCTATACCCTGTTTTCACTTCTCCCAAAAAGGCACACAACACCATACTGTGAATCGCATACCCCACCGTTGATCCTGGTGCATTGCCAAACTCAAGTGATAAACTCACCATTGTTGCGCTCAGTATGGGCATTAATCCAGGCATTGCCTGGAGAATTGGTGAAAATAATATTCCTAACAGTTGCATAGCTGCCTGAGTCTGGCGATCGCTCATTACAGGTAGATCGACTAATTCCTCAATTCCTCTGTCACCTTGAAGACTAACTACAGTTTGTAGGGCTTGAGCAATTTTGGCTTCGTCAGGTGCAGTGGGGAGTTCAACCCCCAATTGCAAGAGTGCATCTCTTCCGACTGCAATTGCTTCTAATATCTTGCCCTGGGCTGTCTGGGCGACGATTTGAATTTGGTAAATTTTGATTTTGTCTAAAATCGTCTCAGCTTTTTGTAACACCAGTGCTGCTATTTTTTCCATACCATCAAAATCAGCATTCAAATAAGCAGCTTCGGTAGCAGCAACATGGAGATTCAGAGTCAATTCATATTGATCTTGCCAGCAGTTGGCTGTCAGTATTTCAATCCCTGTTTGCAAATAAACTCTTGCCGCAGTATAAGCTGTAGAATTTCTTGCCTTCACTCCAGCTTTGAAGTTAAGTTGGGCTAAATCTTCCCGTTCTTGCGGTTGGGTGATTAGCTCAATTCCTTGGTTTAAATGCAGGGCAATATCAAACAGTTTTTCTTCCAGTTCTACTTCCGAGGAACTGTGCAGTAGTAATTTTCCAATTTTGAGGTGAGTTGCTTGTTTTTGCTCATCGGGAATCAGAGAATAGGCAGCTTGCTGTACTCGGTCATGTAAGAATCTATATTTGGCTATTTGTTTACTGGTATTATGATCTGACAGCGCTAATTGCTCGCGTTCTTCTCCTTGATAAAACTTATAAACATCACTAATCGGTAAAATCAACCCTTCTTGTAATGCTTTCCACAAATCTGAAGCCGTTTCGATTTGGGATTGTTCAGAAGCAATTGCCAAAGTTTCTAAATCAAAAGAGTTGCCAATACAAGCAGCTAACTGTAATACCTGTTGAGTTGATTGTGATAGTTTTCGCAATTGAAAACTCATAAAAGCCACCACATCATCTGTAACCGCTTGCTGATTTACTTGTACAATGTCACATTGCCAACTCCCTGCTTGGTAAGGGGGGATTGGGGGGGTAAATTCAATTAGCTTATCTTGATGCAATGCTTTGAGAAACTGGGTTGCAAAAAACGGATTACCTTGAGTTTTTTGATAGACTAATTGAGAAAGACTCCATGCCAAAGTTTCCTTACATTTCAGTGTATCAGCAACTAATTGATTCAGTATGACTTGATTCAGTGGTGCTAAAGTAATCGTATTAATAGTTGCTTGGTTTTTTTGAATCTCACTCAAAGTCAACATTAATCGATGTCCCGGATTGACTTCGTTATCACGGTACGCACCAATTAACAAAAGATGTTTTGTATCAGCCATCAATAGCTGCATTAACTTCAGCGATGCTGAATCTGCCCATTGCAAATCATCTAAAAACATCACTAAGGGATGTTCAGCACTGGTAAAAACTTGGATAAATTTTTGAAACAATAAATTAAATCTATTTTCTGCCGCCGTTCCTGATAATTCTATGGCGGCTGTTTGTTCGCCAATAATTCTTGATAATTCGGGGATAACTTCAATAATTACTTGTCCATTTTCTCCAACTGCCTCTAATATTTGGTTTCTCCATTGCTGGATTTGGATATCACTTTCAGTTAATAATTGTCCAATTAAATCCCGGAATGCTTGCACAAAGCCACTGAAGGGAATATTTCGTTGAAACTGGTCATATTTCCCTTTGATAAAATAACCCCGTTGACGCACAATCGGTTTATGAACTTCGTTGACAACCGCAGTTTTCCCAATCCCCGAAAACCCAGCTACCAGCATCATTTCCGTTGCGCCAAGGCTGACTCTTTCAAAGGCTTCCAGTAGAGTTGATACCTCGGTTTCTCGTCCATAAAGTTTATCAGGGATGATGAAGCGATCGCACACATCCCGTTGTGCGATCTCAAAACCCTCAATCAAACCCGTAACTTGTAACTGAGACAAACAATTTTCTAAATCAAACTTCAATCCCAAAGCACTTTGATAGCGGTCTTCGGCATTTTTTGCCATCAATTTCATGACAATATCACAAATAACTTGGGGAATCTCTTTTCTATTGCCTAATGCCATAGGCATTTTAGCAATATGAGAATGTACCAACTCCATTGGATCATTTGATTGAAATGGCAAAATTCCAGTAAGTAATTCGTAGAATGTCACACCCAAAGAATAGAAATCTGTACGGTAATCAATCCCCCGATTCATCCTCCCCGTTTGTTCTGGGGAAATATAAGCTAGTGTCCCTTCTAAAATATTAGGATTGACAAGTGTCTGGGTTTCTCGTGATAGCAGAGATGCAATACTAAAGTCAATTAATTTAACTTGTTTGGTTTCGAGGTTAATTAAAATATTGGCAGGTTTAATATCTTTATGAACGATCCGCTCTCGATACAATCTATCTAAGGTATTGCAGAGTGCGATCGCAATTCGCAAAAACTCTTCACTAGACGCGATATATAGCGTCTGGTCAGAGGTGAAATAATCTTTAAGAGAAATTCCCCCAAAGTCTTCCATCACCAGCGCATAGCCATTTTGGTAAGGTTCTAGGCTGTAGGTTTGGATGATTAGCGGGGAGTTAAGATTTTTGGCAATGTTGTACTGATTACGAAACGACAAGAGTTCAGAGAAGCTGGGATAAGGATTTTTCAGCAGTTTAATCACTACTGGTAATGAGTCAGTCTCTCGATACCCTCGATAAACTAGGGTTCTGGAACCATTGTAGAGTTCCTCGCTGATGCGATATCGGGGAATATTGACAAGAGTGCTAACCATGCTGCTAAATCTTTAAGATTTCCAGATTTAGTATTCCCAGATATCTGAAGTTGTTTACCAAAAATCACTAAAAATCATACCGGAATTTCAATGATAAATTCGGTTCCTTCGCCCAAAACCGAGTTAAAATTCAATTTTCCGCAGTGGGTTTCTTCAACAATTTGACGGGCGATCGCGAGTCCTAATCCTGTTCCTTTGCCAACAGCTTTCGTCGTAAATAAATGGTCAAATATCTTTTGTTTTACCTCTTGAGCCATTCCCTTCCCATTGTCAACAATTGTAATTTTTACACCTTTAATTTCTAGTGATGTTTTAATTGTGATGCGGTTAGGATTAATTTTAATTTCCTCAAAACTCCGATTTGTATTTGATTCATCCAATGCATCAATCGCATTTGCTAAGATATTCATAAATACTTGATTTAATTGTCCAGGAAAACACTCAACTTGAGGTAAAGTGCTGTACTCAGTTATCACTTCAATTGCTGGGCGTTGCTCGTTAGCCTTGAGACGATGTTTCAAAATTAAAATCGTGCTGTCGATGCCTTGATGAATATTAAACGGCACTTTATAATCTTTGTCGGCACGGGAGAAAGTTCGTAAACTGGTGCTGATATTTTTTAGGCGATCGCACGCCATAGTCATAGAATCAATCATCTTGGGCAAGTCTTCTAAGCTATAATCCAAGTCGATTTCTTCGGCGTGATTAAGAATTTGATCATTTTTGTTGGGTACACTTTCTTGATAAAGCTTTAAGTGTTCAAAAATATCAGCAACAGTCGGTTTAGCTTGCTTGAGACTAGCAGCTATAAAACCAAGGGGATTATTCATTTCGTGAGCCACACCAGCAACTAGATTCCCCAGTGCTGACATTTTTTCACTTTGGACAATTTGTAATTGGGCGTTTTGTAAATCGTTCAATGCTTGTTGCAAATCTTGTGATTTTTGCTGCAAGGCAAGTTCAGCTTGTTTGCGCTCGCTAATATCTCGCATCACAACTACCGCACCTGCTTTGTTACCCGAAGGATCGAAGATCGCTTGTCCGCTAGCTAACAAAATTCTCGTAGAACCATGCTTTGGCGCAATTACCATTTCGGCATTTTCGACTATTTCCCCTTGCAAGGCGCGAAACAAAGGAATTTCGGTTTTTAATAGAGGTGTTTGACCATCAGGTTGATAAAGATCGAAGTATTCTGCCCATTCTTCTGCTGGTAATGATTCTAGTGGTAAGCCATGAAATTCACGAGTTGCTTTGTTAAATAGAGTCAATTTACCATTAGCATCACAAACAACAATCCCATCTGTAATATTGTGAATGATGGCATTCAAAAACTCTCGTTCTTTGGCTAGAGATGCTTCGGCCTGTTTGCGTAAGCGCAGCTCGTTGTAGACATCGCTAATATCAATCATCACCCCATCCCAGACGATTGCGCCATCGACTTGTCGCTCTGGCCGAGCAAGAGATTGAATCCATTTGACGGTTCCTGAAGGCAGGATAATCCGACATTCTATGTCAAATGGTGTCAGATTTTGAGCAGAGTAGGCGATCGCTTGGGCAATAGCTGGTTGATCGTCAGGATGATTCATGGCGTAAAGGCTACGTTTCCCTGTCATCACTGATTCTGGCTCTAACCCATACAAGTCCAAACAGCCAGAGCTAACGTAGGGTGTTGAAGTTGAACCGTCAGCCGCCAAACGGAATTGGTACACCATACCAGGAATATTATTCGTCAAATTTTGAAAGCGGATTTCACTAGCCTGCAATTGTGCTAGAGATTGTTCCAACTGTTGAGCATAGTTCTGGGAATTGCGATAAAGGCGGGCATTTTCCACAGAAATTGCAGCTTGAGCGCAAAGTAAGTTGAGTAGCTTGACGCGATCGCTTGTAAATGCTCCAGTTGCCAAATTGTTTTCCAAATACAAAATGCCCAGCAACTTACCCTGATGCAAAATCGGGATGCACAAGATACTTTTGGGCTGCTGTTGCTGAATATACGGGTCATTAATTAATTGCTGATGCACCGTGGCATCAATAATCACTACTGGTTTTAAGTTGCGTTTGACGGTATTAATTAAGCTAACTGGTAGATCAAGAGAGTCTTCAACAGGCTGTGGGTTCGACAACATTGGGTAAAAATCGACTTCAGCAATTCCTTTGTTCTGTAGAGATGTGCCACCAAAGGAAAGCTGTGCTGACGCCTGAATTAATAAATCACCTGACTCCAAAAGCATGAACACACACTTATCGGCTCCCGCATTTTCAATGACGATATGCAGCAACGCCGAGAGCAGTTTTTCGAGTTCGATTTCGCTAGAAAGGGTTTGGGAAGCTTTGAGAATGGTAGCTAAATCTAAAGCAACAGAGACGTTGCTAGTACTGGAAGTGGCAGAACTGGTGGAGGTGATACTCTCTAATGTGAAGATAGTTTCGTTAGTTGAGAGGGGAGAACGGGTTGGCTGGAGAATGGGAGCGAGGAGTTGGGGATAGCGTCGTTCCAAGTAGGCGACTTTGGCTTTAGCTTCCCAACGAGCATAGCCGTAGTAGGCTTGGGTCATGTATTCCTGAGCAATCCGCTCTTTGCCCCAGTCGAGGTAAAATTTGGCAGCTAGTTCATTGGCAAGTGCTTCTTCTTGGATGTAATCGTTTTCTTTGGCTCCTTTGATCGCGCGATCGTACAAATCTATTGCCTCAGCTTTGTTGCCTTGGACTCGTTCTCGTTCCGCCTCGACTAGATAAAACTTGTGCAAGAAATTCATCGGCGCATGAGTTGCCCAGTATTTGAGTTTTTCTTGATTGGCAGCGATGCATTCCTTGATTGGCTGCTGTTCTGGGGTTGAAAGTTCTCCAAAATATGCTATTTGGGTTAAAGATTCATAGAAATGAAAGATGGGTACATATAAAAAAGCCATGACAGCATCCAAATACTGTCTTGCTTGTCCAGCCTGTTCTACGGCTTGTTCAAACTCTGAAAACAGATAGGACACAACTAGTTTGTTAATCCACAGCAATGCTAATCCGGTGCGATCGCCCGCTGTTTCATGTAATGGAAGTTGATGCTGTTCATTGTAGGCTGTACCACTCAACACCACTACTTCATCCCCATTCCCCATTAAATTCAGCAAAATTTGTCGAATCAACTGGGAATAGGTCAAACTGAGATTTTGCTTGAGGTGCTTGAGGGCTTCACAATATCGGGCAACTTCTGACTCCAGTTGCGTTAAATTCTTTCCAGCAAAATAGGAGTAAAAACCGTAGTTATACGCAGAGTAACCCGCAAAAGCCAAATCGCCTACATCTAAACAACTACAATAAGCTATCTGCAAAGGGTTTAATGTCTCACGCAGGTGCATTTTCCAATGCCTTGTGTACACATAGACTAGTAATAAAGTTTTCCCCTTCAATTCGGAATTTTGCTGAGGTGATAGCAGATCGAGGGCTAACTGACCGAATTCATAACCTAATCCAACCTTTCCGAACACACCACACATCAATATTCCATAAGAGACATAGCTAAAGGTCGAGGTTGACTCATTGCCATACACAACAGACAAATAAACCTTTTTTAAAATCACCAGTAAATACAACAGTGGCTGATACAGATAGGCGCAGGGTGCTACCGATGTCAAAATTCGAGCCGCTGCCAGGATGTTTGCATCCTTTGCTTCGCTGAGGTTGAGTAACTCACCAGGTAGACGTTCTCCAATCGCATCGGAAACGGTACTAAAGGCAGCTGCTACATCGTCCTGGGTAGGCTCTGTGGGCAGTTCCACTCCCAATTGCTTTAAAATGGCAAGTGCTGCTGCGATCGCTTGAGCAAATTGACCCTGGGCAGTGAATGCTTCAATCTTCACCTCATAGACGCTGATTTGAGCTAATGGAGTTTTGGCGTGATTTAGGACAAGGCTGGCATTGGCTGCCATCTGCTCTAAATCACCGCTTAGATAGGCGGCTTCTGTGGCGACTTGATGGAGTGCTAAGGTCAACTCATACTGATGCTGCCAATTGTTTTGGGCAAGTAACCCAATGCCTACCTGAGCATATTTGCAGGCAGCAGTATAGGCCGTAACCACCTTTGCCTTGCGACTTGCCATCAGGTTAAATTCGGCTAATGTTTGACGTTCTGCGGATTGGGCGATCAATTCAGTCGCAATATTGAGTTGACTGACTATTTCAAAAATCCGTTCTTCTCGGTTACTTTCGGGAGTATTACTTAAGAGTAACTGTCCAATCTTCAGGTGAACGAGTTGTTTTTCATCGGCGGGAATTAGTGAGTATGCTGCTTGTTGCACCCGGTCATGTAAAAATTTATAAGTAACTGTCATTTGTCCTTGGTCATTGGTCATTTGTTTTTGATCGTCTACAAATGACAAATCACTATTGACAAATGACTCCTGTTGATAAAACTTATAAACTTCATTTTGGGGTATAATTAAGCCTTCTTGTAAAGCTTTCCATAAACTTGTAGCCGCTTCAATTTGCGATTGTTCAGAAACGATCGCCAATGTCTTCAAATCAAATTGATTACCAATACACGCTGCCAGTTTCAAGATATCTTGAGTGTTGGGTGGCAATTTCTGAAGTTGTTGTGCCATAAATTCCACCACGTCATCAGTGAGAGCGAGCGATGTCTGACTACAAGCCGCTGCGCGTCTATGCACTTGTGCTACATCACATTGCCAGAAACCTATCTCCCAATCAAAGGTAATCAGCCCATCCTCATGCAGCGCTTTCAAAAACTGAGTCGTGAAAAAGGGATTGCCTTTGGCTTTTTGATAAACCAACTCTGTCAACGGCAATGCCTGTTCAATTGCACAACTGAGGGAGTCGGCAATTAAATGGTTAACATCTGCTTGACTCAAGGGATCTAGAGTTAAAGTCTTGACGCAGGAAGATGCCTTTTCAATTTCATCTAACGTCAACATCAGTGGATGAGCTGCAAACACCTCGTTATCGCGGTAGGCGCCAATAATGAATAGATAACCCCAATCACTCTGGGCCATCAACAGCTTCAGCAAATTGAGCGATGCCGAATCTGCCCACTGCAAGTCATCAAGAAACATCACCAACGGATGCTCTCTTGTGGTGAAGACTTGAATGAACTTTTGGAACAGCAGATTAAAACGGTTCTGTGCCGCACTACCCGATAATTGTGCGATGGCTCCGCCAACGCCAGGGGCGAACGCAGGCTGTTTGCCGATCAGCTGCTCCAGTTCAGGAATTACCTCGATCAGGAGTTGCCCATTGTCTCCAACTGCCGCTAAAATCTTGCTCTGCCATTGCTTCAGTTGGGTATCACTTTCACTGAGCAACTGTCCCATCAGATCACGAAAAGCTTGCACAAAAGCAGATAGAGGAATATTGAGGTTGAACTGGTCGTATTTGCCCTTGATGAAATAGCCGTTCCACCGGACAATTGGCTTATGCACTTCATTGACGACTGCGGTTTTACCAATACCAGAGAAACCTGCTACTAGCATCAGTTGGGAGCGACCATTAGCAACATAACCAAAGGTATCCAGTAACGTTTGCACTTCCGATTCTCGCCCGTAGAGTTTTTCGGGTATGAGAAAGCGATCGCTGATATCTCGCTGTCCCAAATCAAACCAGGTGTGCTTACCTGTTTCTCGCCACTGTTCTAAGCAAGTTACTAGGTCATGTTTAATTCCTAGCGCACTCTGATAGCGGTCTTCGGCGTTCTTCGCCATCAGTTTGCGGACAATTTCCCCCAGCATCAAGGGCAAATCGAGGTTGAAATCGCAGAGAAAGGGTGGAAGCTTTGCAATGTGACAATGCAGCAATTCCATTGGCTCATTGGACTCAAAGGGTAATTGTCCACTCAGCAGTTCAAAGAAAGTTACGCCTAATGAATAAAAGTCACTGCGGTAGTCAATACCCCTGTTCATCCGTCCGGTTTGCTCTGGCGACAGATAGGCTAGGGTTCCCTCCAGTCCGTTGGGACTTTGGATCTCCTGGGTTTCTCGTGGTAAGAGCGAGGCAATACTGAAGTCAATCAGCTTGATTTGTTTATTCTGAGGGTGAATTAGGATGTTGGCTGGTTTTATGTCTTTGTGAATGACACTCTGTTTATGCAACTGGTGTAAGGTGTCTAATAATTGCAAAGCAATAGGTAGAAATTGCTCTAATGTCAGTATTTTTCCTTGAATAAATTGCCGCAAGGAAACACCACCAAAGTCTTCCATGACCAGAACATAGCCATTATGATAGGCTTCCAGACTATAAGGTTTGATAATGCCGGGAATATCTAAATTTTTAGCGATCGCATATTGGTTGCGAAACTGTACTAATTCACTAAAAGTCGGGTATTCTCGTTTTAAGAGCTTGATGACAACTGGCAGGCGATCACATTCTCGAACTGCCCGATACACTTGGGTGCGAGAACCTGAATATAGTTGTTCTATAGTTCGGTAGCCAGCGATCCTTAAAGTTCCATCAACTTTGGCGCTCATAAGTTTTTACGAGAATATCTGTATACTAGCGTTATAATTCCCAGGACAATATCTTGGTTAACAAACGTTAGAAAACTGTAATTGAGCAAAACAGTTCCCAGTTCCGTTAGCGGTAGCTTTAACGCACCCGACAATTTAAGATTTACTTTATAAAAGGGTCTCTTATACCAATTTAATGTGAAGTTACACATATCTTGATCCCCCTAAATCCCCCTTAAAAAGGGGGACTTTGATAGATGTTTTTCCGGTTCCCCCTTTATTAAGGGGGGCTAGGGGGGATCGAATTCTATGCAGCTTCATAAAAAATTGGTATTACGCTCCTATTTTGTTAATTCCAAAATTTTCTCAAAATCAAAGTTATTTACTAACTGCCTTAACCCATTAGCTAAATGAGCAATGGAATGAGGGAATTTGATTAATTAATTGCAGAATTTGCTGACCATGAACTTTAGTTGCACAGTCACGTAATTGTGCTACCCATACATCTGGCATAACTGCTAACTCCCTTGCTTTTAAACTAGAGGCTCTATCCGCAACAAAGCTGGTAAATCTAGAGAGGCGAGGTGTTGATAAGCTTGATCTATGACTCGCTTGCCTCTAAGAAAGCCTGTATTAGCTCCAGGACAAATATACTGAAGAGTTTCTGGTGTAAAATGTTCTAACAATAATCGAAGACTCTGAATTTGCCTTGGCCAGTGAAAGGTTTTAGCTGTCCGTAATAATACGGCTTTGCCATGCTGATTGGGGAGTAAATGGCGACCAGAAAACAATATACCTCCAAGTTCACTGTAGTAGAGGCAAGATGAGCCAGGAGAATGACCTGGTGTCCAAATCACTTGTGTTGCTGCATCAAGGGTAAATTCCTGCCTAAATGTAGTTACGGTTAAGCCTGGTAATAAATAAGCTTCTTGCTCTTGAATCAGCACCTCGCAGCCAAAGGTTTGCTGAAATTCAGCAGTCTTACCAATAGCGCCGCGATGAGTGATGAATAACCAACGCACGCCTCCATGCGATCGCAAAAAATCTTGATTTGTTTGGTCTAAAGCAGGGCAATCTATGAGGATATTCCCTTCATTTCTTACAATAAAATAAGAGGTTCCCCCTAATGTGTCCCGATTGGGTGGAAAGGCAAAAATACTCTCTTGTGCGAAGTCCGATTGCAGAGAACTTCCGCTAGGAACTTCGTCAGGGAAGACAGCCCGTGGTGACTTAGTTGTATGACTTGGTTTTTGAGGTAAAGGGCACATGATCAAAGAACCGAAACTGAGGAGTTGTGGACAATCTGGTGGTAGTGTGGAAATTCTCAAGAATTGAACTGGGGATTGGGAATTGGGAATTGGACATGGGGCATGGGGCATTTGGGTATTAGTTATTCTTGTCTCCCAGTCTCCAGTCCCCAGTCCCCAGCACCCAATACCCAGTCCCCTATTAACCCTTGTGAAAACAATTGGGATTTGAGGTCTGCCTTGTAGTTAATGCTATGGTGCTGAAGCTACTGGTAGGGTGTTTTGTCAAAATTACTGAAGATAACATGGCATTTTGGTTTCTGTTTATCCTCCTACTGGGGCTAGCTACTTATCTAATGGTGCAGCACAGCGTCGCTCACATCACTCGGACGCCAGTATGGTTGTTGTGGCTGGTTTTAATGACACCAGCATTTCTGTTGAGTGGATGGACGCTGATATACGGGGCGAAACCACCTCCGCCACCAGGACTGATCATTTGGTCGTTATTTGTCTGCACACTGTTGTACTGGATGTTGTTTCACTGGGGGCGTCGAGTGCCAAGAGATACACAGACCGAAGCTGAATCCCAAGCCCAAGCTTCAGAATCACAGCCGACTATCCAGCCTACCCCAGAACCAATAGTGCGTCCCATTGAGCCAACGGAAGAAACCCAACTGCGAAATTGTTTTCCTTGGTCTGTATACTACGTTCAAAATATTGAGTATCGACCACAAGCTGTGATTTGCCGTGGTCAGTTGCGAACTAAAGCCAGCAACGCCTACCAGCAGATTAAGACTAATATTGAAGCACAATTTGGCGATCGCTTCTTGCTGATCTTTCAAGAAGGTTTAAATGACAAACCTTTCTTTGTGCTAGTTCCCAACATTCAAGCTGCGAAAGAGAGAAATACACCACGACGCGACCAGGAACGGTTAACTAAACCAGGATTAGCACTTCTACTACTAGTAGCTACTTTGCTAACTACTACCTTGGTGGGAGTGGAAATTGCTGGTGTTTCTCTGCCGCCTCTCTGGGAAATTGGCTCTTTGTTCAAAGTTCTATCTAACCCAGATATCCTGTTCAAGGGATTGCCTTATGCTTTAGGACTAATGACTATTTTGGGTATTCATGAACTTGGACATTATTTGACAGCTAAGTTTTACAAAATTCGCTCGACGTTGCCTTACTTTATTCCCGTACCTTTCTTTTTGGGAACTTTTGGGGCATTTATTCAGATGCGTAGTCCCATTCCCAACCGCAAAGCTTTATTTGATATTAGTATTGCTGGCCCAATTGCAGGTTTTGTTGTTACTTTACCACTACTAATATGGGGTTTGGCTAATTCTGACGTGGTTGCTATTACTGAAAAAACCCGACTTTTGAATCCTGATGCGCTTAATCCCAAGTATTCAATTTTACTGGCACTACTCTCGAAGTTAGCTTTGGGAAGTGAGTTAACAGCAAAATCAGCCCTTGACTTGCATCCAGTTGCAGTAGCTGGTTTTCTGGGATTAATTGTGACGGCGTTAAATTTAATGCCTGTGGGACAACTAGATGGAGGTCACATTGTCCATGCGATGTTTGGACAACGAACTGCGATGGTAATTGGTCAAATTGCTCGTGTGTTGTTGCTATTGCTGGCTTTAGTTCGGGAAGAGTTTTTGGTGTGGGCGATTATCTTATTATTTATGCCGTTGATTGATGAACCTGCACTAAATGATGTCAGTGAATTGGATAACAAACGTGACGTTTGGGGATTATTGGCGATGGCTTTGTTGATTATAATTATTTTGCCATTACCGCAAGCGATCGCTAACCTTTTGCAAATTTAAGTAGAGTATTCACCAATTCTGGATTCTGTATTCTCACTCCTGATTTATTTCCTTCATGCTGTACTAGTACAGCGCAGCGTAAATAAGCTACCCATTTGAAATGTCTAAAACCCTTACGGAACAGTAATTACGAATTACGAATTACGAATTACGAATTACACAAAGCAGTACTAGTTCCATATTTGCCTTGTTACTTCTCCAGGTTCTCATTCCCTCGTGCGGCTACGATTACCTGTGCTTCTCTCAAGACGCGCATGGCTCCGTCGTTACCAGTGGTATCGCCCCATAAATAACCGCGTACTACTTCCTGAATCACGGTGTTATCTGTAACATCTGCTCTTAACTCACGTCCCACAGCATACATCGTTTGGGAGTTAAAGGGTTTGCCCTGTGCTGCGATCGGAACAACCCGGCGTTGTCGTAGTACTTCTAAAAGCGATCGCCTAATTAACTCTACTCCCTGTTGATTGCTGATTAAAATTTCGCTTAAAGATTCTGATATTGGTGATTTTTCAGACACCGTTGATTGAACTTCTTTACCACCAAACCACTGTTTTAGCTTTTCCCAGAAGTTTTTTTGTGGGGGAGATTTTGGTATTGAGGTAGCAGATAATGCTTCTATCTCTTCTTGCCAGTAAGTACAAGCCTGATCTAAAGCATCCAGGATACCCAGCAAATCTTTTAGTAGTTTTTCTTGCTGTTTTTCAAATTTATCCAATGCCTGTTTTTGGCTTTCTTCTAGGCGTATTTGCAGCTGTTCTTTATCTGTACGAGTTACTTCCAATGCTTGCACCAAAGCATCTTGAGTAGAACGCAATAATTTACCCTGTTGCTTAACTTCATGGCGCAAAGCAGTCCATTCTGCCACCATTTGATAGGCATCAAAAGAATTAGTAGATTCTGGCGCTTTAACCAGATACTCTGGTGGCGTTTGTTCTGAATGTAAATAATCTAAAAATTTGTTAAATAAAGCTTCTTTGTCATTTGTCATTTGTCATTTGTTATTTGTTTTCAATACCCCATTCCCCATTTCCAAACAATTAAAATGTGGCACGAATTAAATCATCTAGGCTAACTTCTAGTTGAGCGATCGCTTTTTCTCGTATCTGTTTTAATATTTCTGGGTTCAGTTCTGCTTCTAAGGGACGAATCTTCAAAAAATCCTCATTTTGGATTGTCTCTCCTTTGCGAAGTGCCTCGTAAGCTCCTCGAATTGCCTTAAATTCTTCTGGATAAGTATGAGCGGGAAATTCACGCAGCTTGGAATGATACGCCGCTTTAATTTCAGCGGGGGTAGCTCCTGGAGAAATTCCTAAGTGTTCGTGGTGGGAGGTCATAAAGAGTTCTGAGTGTTGAGTTAGGAGTTATAAACATTATCTTGTCACTAAATAAGTAGGCGAAAATAAATCAAAGTGGATTAATTAATGTAAAAAATTTTTAGATTAGTTCGTAGTGAGGACTTTAGTCCTCAAATGAGGGCTGAAGCCCTCACTACAAACCTTGAATTATTCATGCCGCTCTACTTAGTTTAAAGTAAATCCTGAAAATCTCATCTTCTTCTACCCTTTGGTTTTCTAGAGGTAGGTGGTAAGCTTCTAAAGATAAAGTCTAAGTCGATCTCTGATTCATCATCTTCTTCCTCATCATCATCCAAGAAATTAGGCATACTGTTTAACATCATTTGCTTAAGTTCTGGAAGCATCTTCTCAAACTCAGCTTGGGGAATTTTGCTACCAAATAATTTTTTAAGCATCCCTTCTAATAAATCATCAATATTTGACATATTCAGATTGTCAAATTTCTCTGGATCTGGCATTATGCTCTGAGTTTCTTTAGCGGCAAGAAACGCCTGTTCTTCCCGAAATGCTTGTAATGCTTTGGCATCTTGTAGGCGACGAGCTAATTCAAATCCCGCTTGCTTCAATTGTTCGTATTTTGGTTGATTGATAGGGTAGGTAGTGGCTCTAGCTAATAGCAATAAAGGGTTTTGTGGTTCCCGACGTAATGCTTCTTCTAAGGCAGGAATCAAGGTTGTAATCCAGCCAAAACGGCGTGCTTGCAGTTGGATATTTGCCAGAACATTGCCTGGTTGAGGCATGGTGTCGAGGTAGGTACGTAGAGGAGATTCTAGTTTTTGGGGACTTCCTTCTTTGACAGCTAAGACAACTAAATGGGCAACTTTGGCTTCTGGGTGTTCTGCTGATAGGTTGAACAACTTTTGCAGATATTGATTTGTTAAAGCGGCGATGCCTTTTTCGCGTTTGGCGAATAGGTGGATAGAAAGAGCGATCGCTTGCAATACAGAAATTTGCTCATTTCCAGATAATTGTTCTAGGAGAGCTTCCCATGCTTCGGTGGCTGCTTTTTGATTTAACGAGACTCGTCCGCCAGAGTTGGGAGAACTTTGTACTGCATTCACAAAAATCTGACAGGCACGCAAAGCTGGATCTTTCTGCTCTTTACCCTGCACCAGACGACTAAAGAAGGGATAACTCAAGGTAGAAATAGCATCCACCCAGGGTAATACTTCTACTTCCGATTCAATACTAAAGTCGCCAAAGTGCTTGCCAAAACGCCGACGAGCTTCATTACGTGCTTGTTTGTCTCCTAGTTCATCCCAACAACTCAGCAAGCCATCATAAATTTCTTGATAGCGACAGCCACCTTCAATAGCTTGGGTAATCAGTGCGATCGCTTCAGTATAATTTTCCTCCATTGCCGCAAATAGTCCCTTGCGGCCCAGTAATTCGGGTGATGTGGGACAGATACGTTCTGCTTGTTGCAAAGCTGCCTTAGCGGCGCGATCGCGATCCAGTGCCATGTAAGCATCTGCCATCCGGCAATGGAGGTGAGCTAAGGTTGGTTTCAATCGTTCTGCAGGCCATTCTTGAGGCTTTTGTTTTCCTTCCTGCTCTAACCATTTCAACAACTGAGTCACCAGGCGTTGGCGTTCTTGCTCAGAATCATTAACTTCAAAGACCTCTAACAGGTTAACTGCCAATTGCGGGTTAAAGGGTTTCTCTGTTAATAAAGGCTGCCAAAATAGCTCTGCACATTCTGCTTGTCCTTGATTAAGTGCCTGTTGACCTGCAAGGGTTAAAAGCGATGTCCGCAGAATATTTAGTTCCGGGAAACGATCTGCACACCGTTCCATCCGTAGCAATACATGGGCGGCATCATGATGATTGCCATCATTAATTAGCTGTACAATTGCCAACGCTGATATTGCATCCTGGATCACCTGATCTGATTGTTCCAGATTTTGGGGATTGAGGGGTGGTTCTCCGGTCTTTGCTTGTTGGGAAGTTGCCAACCGCTCTAAAATTGGATGTTCCAAATACTTTGGTCTGCCAAAGGTGAATCTGGATGATTGCAAACCCAATAGATTAGCGGCTGCACTCCAACTACCACTCACTTGCTGACTGTAAACAAGCCAAGCATTTGGTAAATCTCCTGGGGTGATGGGGCGCTTAATTTTTTGAAAAGATGTCAAAGCGGCTTGTGGTTGTTCATTTTTGAGAGCAATCACCCCTCGAACCCAGTGGAGTTGGGCAGCGCTGAAGCGTTTAGATTGTTGGTTGATTAACTGCTCAACTGTGGCGATATCTCCTTTGAGCAATAGGAGCTTGAGATAAGAAATGCTGTAGTCTTTGGTGAGATTGCCTGCTTCAAAAGCCTCACGGAGCAAATTCAGAGCTACGTCCAATTGATTCAACTCTAGCAAACACCTTGCTTGCCAGTAGTGAGCTTCTCCTGCCAGACCCAATTGTAGAGCGCGTCCAAAAGATTTTTCTGCCTGTTTAAAATCTTGCTTTTGGAATTCCTGTTGACCCCGCAGTAACCAAATCTCTGATTCTTTGGGAGTAAATTCAATATCAGGATGCGATCGCTGATTTTTTTTAATTTCTTCTAACGCCTGCCGATATTTTTTCTGCTTCAGCAATTCTTGCAGTTTTACCTGGAAGGGGTTTTCAGCAAGTTTTGTACCTGTGCTAGAGACGTGTTTTGCTGAGTGGTGTTTGGACTCATGTTTAGCCATCCTTGCCTCCAGTTTGGTAAAACTGTTGATACACCCTATATATATTTAATCAAGATATCAGCGATCGCGATCGTTTCATAGGTAGTTGCTGACCGAAAAGGAATCATGATTAACAATTAATTCAAAATCTAAAAAAGTTGGATGTTTTTTTACGATACTTGTGTGTAAACCCTAGCCCAAAGTGAGCGCAATACGGTTCGGTTAAGGCAAGAGACGCGATTTATCGCGTCTTTGGATCTAGAATTTTCATCAAAAAACCTTAACCGAACCGTATTGAAAGTGAGCGAGGCTTTGATTTTTCCTCACAAGACGGTGGTGGTGGGTCGAAATACCCCACACTTCTAAATTCTGATAAATTCTGACTCCTGTTAGCGGATAGCTAAGGTTTAGCCCATTCTGACTCCTGAATTCTTCTTCAACGTTTTGCTAATTCTGGAGTCCGCCCTTTCAAACCAATCATCAATTTTAGCATAAACACCTTTAACATCGGTACTCGTTGCAAAAGCCATAAACCCAGGCGACGAACCACCACCACAGGTAAGAAATTATTAGAAAACATCCGATCTAACAAATCGGTGAAACCTAAAATTGTCAGATTTTCTAACTTACGCCAGCGTTCATAACCTTTGAGAATCTGGATGTCACCAATATCTTTACCCGCTTTGTGCGCTGCTTGAATGACTTGCGCCAAAGCCGCTGCATCCCGAATACCCAGATTTAAACCTTGTCCGCCGACGGGATGGCAATTGTGCGCCGCATCACCAATTAATGCTAGTCGAGGGAGAACGTAGCGATCGCTTTGCATGAGTTGTACTTGAAAAACAAAGCGATCGCCTAGTAATTCCAATTTTCCCATCTGATCGCCATAGCGGCGGGTTAATTCTGCCAAAAATTGCTCATCATTTAAGGCACACAAAGCTTTTGCTTCTTCATGGGGGGCTGTCCAGACAATGCGGCAACGGTTCCCCGGTAAAGGTAAAATCGCAAAGGGCCCGCTAGACCAAAATCTTTCGTAAGCGGTGTTATTGTGGGGTTTTTCTGGTTTGACAAATGCCACAATGCAAGATTGCCAATATTTCCAGCCAGAGGTTTTGATTCCAGCAGCTTGCCGAATTGGCGATCGCGATCCATCTGCTGCTACAACTAATTTGCTGCGAACTGTTCTTAGCTGATCGGCAACTTTTATATCTATGGCGACTATATTCTGCTGGTATTGCGTATTTACCACTTCCGCCGGACACAGATAAGTCACATTTGGGCAATCTTGGACGAAATCTTGCAACGGCTGCAACAGGGCTTGGTGTTCAGCCACATAACCCAACTCTGCTGTATTTATATCATCTGTGGTAAATTCCACCACATTGGGATAATCGGCATCCGAAAGACGAACTCGGCAATACTTGGCGATTTGAGGCAACATTTTGTCCCAAACTCCAATTCCTTCATAAATTAGTGACGAAAGCTTGTGAACTGCATAGGCTTGTCCCTTGGCTACCGCCGCTGATGCTACTTTCGCCTCAATTAGCAAGACACTCAAACCAGAATCTTTTAAAGCAGAGGCTAGAGTTAACCCAATAATCCCACCGCCGACAATTACCAAATCATATTCATATCCCCGCTCATTTGGCGGTGTTGGTTGAGGGGAAAGAGTTTGCTCAAGCTGCGTTATGGTCATTGTTAAGTTAGGTTACAGCGTCTTAACTCTTATTTTGACGCGATCGCGCCTCCTTGAGCAAGTTAACAATTCAAAATTAAATAGGACTTACGCACTCAAAACCTGAAAACTTGATCCCCCCTAACCCCCCTTAAAAAGGTGGGGATATAAAAAGCCCCCTTTTTAAGGGGGTTGGGGGATCTCTTATTCATCTGAATTATTTACTGACTCGATAGATTGGTCTAAC
This sequence comes from Nostoc sp. CALU 1950, assembly GCF_051172895.1. Classification (NCBI taxonomy): domain Bacteria; kingdom Bacillati; phylum Cyanobacteriota; class Cyanophyceae; order Nostocales; family Nostocaceae; genus Nostoc; species Nostoc sp. CALU 1950. The sequence continues at coordinate 65,988 of NZ_JBDNJQ010000019.1, forward strand.
CTGACGATAAGTATTAAGTAAGTCTAGAAATTTATTACCATCAAAATTTATCGGGTCAACTTTTTTACTAGAACGGTCTACTAGTTTATGGGTAGTGATGCGATCGTCTGGGACTTGACTTTGAGCAATTAACCAAGCAAGAGAATTATATTGAGCTTCCGTATAACCGCTATGGCTTTGCTGGCTGCTAGCGTCATAACCATCTGGCGGTGTTTCCAAAGAAACGTGATAGGCAAAATTATTCACAGACGGGGGCAAATTTGGATTAGTCTTCACAGTTTCCACGCCATCAGAACTATCAAATACTGAGTTAGCTGCACCAAAAGCCCGCTTGTCTGGCGGTACTAGATAAACCACCGTTCCATCTAACTTGATTAAAGCGTGGTAACTTGCTTGCACACTTTCATCATCATGGGCTACTTGAAAGAAATTGATGGCGCTAGAAGCTGAATAACCAGTTTCATGGAGGACGATAATCGGTTGGTTGGTGAGAGGAAGGCCGTTAACATCTTGGGCGTAGCGTTCTCCATAGTTAGTTGGGTTAACTGCGACAACTTGATAATTAGGTCTGTATTGTGCAAAAGCTTGAGTGGTTACGTACCTTGCTACAGGCTTGTTAGTCTTGACTGGGGACTTGATAACATCTTGAGATTTATTTTCTGGCTCTTTCGCTGATTGCAATTGTGCCTGGGGATACTGACTCCAGGTTGTAACCTGTGAATTGGATGTATTGGATGTATCAGATATTGTCGGATTATTTTGTAATTTTGTCGCTCGTCCAATTAGCAGCACTATAATTAGAGCCATGAACATCAGCGAGATTAGTAGCACCCTAGTCGCCCAGTCTTTAAACCTCATTTTTCTGATACCCGTAAAACAGTAGATATTAATTTATAGCTAAATTTGCGTATCCTTTGTAGAGGCGCAATTCTGTAAACCCCTACAGCTTAGGGTATCCAAACGATAATCGCTATAATACCTTAAGTCTAGTTAAATATACGTTACTAGTATATGTTGTAATCCTAAGTCATTGTTTTAGATGCTTCCTTTGTCTAGGAGCTATCTCAATGCTATCAAAACCATCGATACTGGTTCAGGGAATAGTTGATGAATTGTAGAGACACAATTCAAGATCGCAATCTCAAATCTAAAATTGTTAGCGTTTATACTCGGCTGCGTGGTGTTCGCATAGCCAACCCGAAAAGTAGAGGAGATTAAAAATTATTTTAACTGCTTGTATTTTGCTCAAGCCAAGCAACTAAATCAGATACATTTGAAAAATCTAAAAATTCTTCTCCCAATCCTTCCAATTGTTCAGTAGATAAGACTTGGAGACGTTCAATTATTAATGAATCTATCTCACCAAAGCGTTTATTTAAAAGGCGTAAAGTATATTTCAATGCTTCCTTCTGCTCTCCCTTCTGCTCTCCCTTCTGCAAAATATCCTGATAAATCACTGACTCTTGCATGATTTCCTCCCGGAATAATTGACGAATAAAATCTTTTTCAAACTTTAAGCCTGCTAAAATCTCAGTGTAAGCAGCAGTATTTTGTCTAGTCTCGATATCTGGAATTTTAGCAATTTCCTCAGCTACCTGGGATAATAACGCTTGGGCTGAATCTGTTCGCGTTAACGGTGCTAAAGGCAATAACGCCAGATTGCCAAGAAATAGTGCCGAATCTTGCTCCCATAACCGGATAACTCGATAACGGTGGGTTGTGACTTCACTGATATATTCTTCAATAAAAGCGATTTCGTCGCTTGTCTGTTGCAAGAAAATCACAACCTGCGTAACAGGAACTTGATATTTACGTACCAATCGAACGTAATAATCTAGCATCCGCAGAGAAATTGGTTTTTGGGACTTAATAGTAGTTTGAAATTCTAGGTGTAAAATCCGATTTTCTGTTTGCAGAAATGTCACTGAATCAGCACGTATCGGTTCGATACTCAATTCAGTTTTTAAGATTTCAACTGTTCGCGGTTCTTGATTTAATAACCAACGGGTAAAATCACGGGGATACTTTTCTGCGAGTATTTTACAAAGGTTGTCATATTCTGCCATATATAGGAAAACTGGTTTAGCGTTTATACTCGGCTGCGTGGTGTTCGCATAGCCACAGGTAATGTCCCTCTGGAGTTAAGACTTTCTTTAATCCACCCCAGTGCTGCTGGGGATCTTTTTCTTCTAAAAGTTGACGCAAGGCACGCAAAGCTACACCATCAGCGCGTTCTGGATCTAAATCTTCACCTCTAGCAATTTTGTCTGTTAATTCTAAATCTTCAGATTCTTTGAGTTCAGGTAATTTTGCTGCTAGTTCTTTAAATAGTTCTAAATCGTTTTTAAATAGCGTTTCATATTCTTTGGGATCTACCACACCCAGCCAAGGGCCAATTAGGGAGCATCCACTTTTGGAAGAAACACCTAATCAGACAGCAAGTAAACCATTAAG